>NZ_JAUBTI010000020.1:0-95826 GCF_036702415.1 Microcoleus sp. D3_18a_C4
AACTAATTATGAAATGGAACCGAAAAATAAACAATAAAGGTAACTTAGTTAATGCAGTTTAGATGTCGAACAGCTTACTACTGCCGAACATCCCTTAGTGATGTTTTTGGACGATTTGCAATGGGCGGATTCGGCATCTTTGAAGTTATTACAACTGTTGATGGAAGATACAGCGCATCTATTGGTGTTGGGAGCTTATCGAGATAATGAGGTGTCCGCTGCTCATCCATTTATGCTGACGGTGGATGAGATTGTTAAGTCTGGCGCAGTGGTGAACACTATTACGCTGCAACCGTTGAGTTTAGCAGATATTAATCAGTTAGTGGCAGATACGCTGATTTGCGATTTATCCTTAGCCGGGCCCTTGACAGAATTGGTTTATCAAAAAATCAAAGGTAATCCCTTTTTCTCTACTCAATTCCTCAAGTTGCTGTATGAAGAGGGTCAAATTATCTTTGACCCCCCTGTGTCCCCCCTTACTAAGGGGGGAAGTAAAGGGGGGTGGCAGTGCGATATTGCTCAAGCTAGACTTACCCACGCCTCGGATGTGGTGGAGTTTATGGCGGTGCAATTGCAGAAGTTGCCGGCCATTACTCAGGAGGTTCTCAAACTTGCCGCCTGCATTGGGGCGCAGTTTGATTTAGAGACATTGGCAATAGTCAGCGAAAAATTACCAGAACCAACAGCATCAGCACTATGGAAAGCCTTGCAAGAAGGACTCATTTTACCCATTACAGAAGGCTATAAATGCTTCATTCCCACAGATGCTCAATCCCATACTGAGTCTATTACCAATCCAACTTATCGCTTCCTGCACGATCGCGTGCAACAAGCCGCTTACTCATTGATTCCTGACAACCAAAAACAAGCCACTCATCTGACAATCGGACAGTTACTCCTCCAAAATTATTCGGAGATAGAAAGAGAAGACAAACTCTTTGATATAGTGGGGCATTTGAATCAAGGAATTGAGTTAATCAATCAATTAAGTGAACGAGAAGCCTTAGCCAAACTCAACTTAGAAGCTGGACGTAAGGCTAGAAATTCTACCGCTTACGCAGCCGCAAATATCTATCTGCAAACAGGGATTGAGCTACTGAGAGCCAACTGCTGGCAAAGTCAGTATGAGTTGACCCTGAATCTCTATATTGCTGCTACCGAAGCTGCCTATTTGAATGGTGACATTGAGGGTATGGAACAGATGGCAGCACAGGTTTTACAAGAAGCTCAGACAATTTTAGAGAAAGTTAAAATTTACGAAATTAAAATCGTCGCCGGGACATCCCAAAACAAGATGTTAGAAGCCATTGCAGTCGGCAGAAATGCACTGTTGCAACTGGGGGTTGAACTCCCTGTCGAACCTGATGAAGCCAAGATTGGCAAAGCGCTACAAGCCCTTGCTGGCCTCCTCGGCGGCAGAAAGATTGAGGAATTAGTTGACCTACCTGTGATGACAAATCCACAGACTCAGGCAGCCATGCAATTGTTAGGAATCTTGCTTACACCCATTTTCCAGGGAATGCCTGGTTTGATACGCCTGATTAGCTCGACGATGGTGAGTTTATCGCTCGAATTTGGGAATGCACCCGCCTCGACTGTGGGGTATGCGATTCACGGCATGGTGTTGTGTGCCTTTTTACAAGAGGTGGAAACCGGCTATGGCTTTGGGCAATTGGCACTCTCATTGTTCGATCGGTTCAATGTGCCCGAATTCAAGTCTATAATTCTGCTTTTGTTTGGTTGTTGGATTCAGAATCGCCAAGAAGCTCTCTTGGGAACGATACCGACGCTGAAAGATGGTTATACGGCTGGCATGGAAACAGGCGACTTTGTATGCGCTGGCTACAGCATAGGTCATTACTTTAATAACAAATTTTTCAGTGGGATCGAACTGGATATTTGGGAACCTGAAATCGTCGGTTACAGGACTGTCTTGGCTCAGGTGAAGCAAGATCCGGCTCAGGATTTTTTGGATATAATCCAGCAGACGGTGTGGAATTTGAGGGAAACCCCTATTCTGTCGGGTTGTTTAATAGGAACTGCTTACGATGAAACGGTGATGATTCCTAAGCACCATCAGGACAATAACCTCACGGCGATCGCTGTTGTCTACATCTACAAACTGTTGCTTGCTTACTCATGCGGTAATTACACCGCTGCTCTTGACTGCGTTGGCCAAGGCAAACAGTATTTAATAGCAGTATCGGGATTAGCTTTTGTTCCCATTTTTCATTTCTATGCCGCCGTCACCCACCTGGCACTTTTTCCCACCCGCCCAGAAATTGAGCAAGCTGAAATTCTCGCTGAGGTGGAAATTCATCAAACTACTCTGCAACAGTGGGCGCAAAATGCTCCCATGAATTATCTGCATAAATGGTATTTAGTTGAGGCAGAACGGCAACGGGTGTTGGGTAACAAAGCTGAGGCTATTGAAATGTACGATCGCGCCATTTCTGGAGCCAAAGAAAATAAATTCCTCAACGAAGAAGCACTAGCTAACGAACTAGCAGCCAAATTCTACTGGGAATGGAGCAAAGAAAAACTTGCTCAAACCTACATGATTGAGGCATATTATTGTTATGTTCAATGGGGAGCCACTGCTAAGGTAACGGATTTAGAAACGCGATATCCGCAGTTATTGGCGCCAATCCAACCGGGAATAAAAACAACTACAACTACGGCCTCAGTGACGACCAAGGGTTCTGGTTCTAACTTAGATATCACCACAGTAATGAAAGCTTCTCAGGCCATTTCTGGCGAAATTCTGCTGGATAAATTACTGTCTAGCTTGATGAAAATTTTGATGGAAAGTGCAGGGGCGCAAAGAGGCTATTTAATTTTATCAAGCCAGGGAAAGCTATTAATTGAAGCTGAAGGCACAATAAATTCCCAACAAGTCACCGTGTTGCAGTCAATCTCAGTTGAAAATTGTCAGGAACTTTCCTCCGCAATTATCAATTATGTGGCTCGCACTCAAGAAAGCGTGGTACTCGATGATGCGGTTCGAGAGGGACAATTTACCAACGACCCCTACATCCAAAAGAATCAGCCAAAATCTATTTTATGTGTGCCGCTGATTAACCAATCTCAAATCGTCAGTATTGTTTACCTAGAAAACAATCTGACAGCGGGAGCTTTTACGCCAGAAAGAGTCGAACTCTTAAAAGTGTTATCGGGACAGGCGGCTATCTCGATCCAAAATTCTAAGCTTTATACAGAAGTCCGCGAAAGTGAGAACAGACTCGCTCAATTTTTAGAAGCAATTCCAGTGGGGGTGTCAGTGCTGGATGCTTCTGGCAAATTTTACTATAGTAATCGCGTTGCTATTCAATTATTAGGTAAAGGAGTTATCCCTGAAGTCGCCAGCGAGCAAATACCAGAGGTTTATCAAGTATATCAAGCGGGAACAGAGCAGGAATATCCCTATGGTGACTTGCCGATTGTGCGAGCGTTGAAGGGGGAAAGTGCCACCGCTGACGATATGGAAATCCACCAAGGCAACAAGATTATTCCGATCGAGGGTTGGGGTACGCCCATCTATGATGAAAAGGACAATATTTCTTATGCAATTGTAGCCTTTCAAGATATCACGGAACGCAAAAAAGCCGAAACAGAGCGAATCAGATTTACCAATGAACTGTTTCTACTCAACCAAGCTTACGAGCGCTTCGTTCCCAATCAGTTCCTCCAGTTTTTAGATAAATCAAGCATTATTGATGTTGAATTGGGCGACCAAGTGCAGTTGGAAATGTCGGTGTTGTTTTCCGATATTCGCGACTTCACCACGCTCTCGGAAAGCATGACGCCGGAGGATAATTTCAGATTTATCAATGCCTATCTTTCTCGCATGGAACCCGTCATTAATGAAAATAACGGGTTTATTGATAAATATATTGGCGATGCGATTATGGCGCTGTTTAGCGGCGAGGCGGATCATGCAGTGAAAGCGGGAATTGCTATGCTGCAGAGCCTCGTTGAATATAATCAACACCGCGCTAATTCTGGCTATGAGCCGATTCAGATTGGGATTGGAATTAATACTGGAACTTTGATGCTGGGAACGGTGGGAGGACAAAATCGTATGGAGGGCACAGTAATTTCCGATGCGGTGAATTTAGCTTCTCGCGTGGAAAGTTTGACGAAAAATTATGGGGTGTCGCTATTAATTACACAGTCAACTTACTCGCGCTTAGAAAATCTCTCCCAGTACGCAATCCGCACTCTCGATACGGTAAAAGTCAAGGGAAAATCTGAAGCGGTGACTGTTTATGAGGTGTTTGATTGCGATCCGCCAGAAATTAAAGAGGGCAAGTTAGCTACGCTGCAATTGTTTGCAGAAGGTAGGGCAAATTACTTGCAAGGGAAGTTAGCTGAGGCGGCAGGGCTTTTTTCCGAGTGTTGGCGTCAGAATCCGGGCGATCGCGTCTCTAAAATTTATTGGGAACGCTGTCAGTCTACTTTAAGAAATCGCACACAAATTAAAGACAGGCCACACAATTTCTATTAATCATAAAAGTCCAAATCTCGATCGCTACATTGTTGGAGGGGGAGATCATTTTCATTTGACGGGGTGACAACCCCCTCAACCTCGGATCGCTAGAATCTATGTTACATTCCTGCGATAGGTGAGAATATTCTTCTCGCAGGTATTCTAGTGCGTCATTAATTACCTAATGGTTTTTAGCTTCATCTCCTGGAATTTGGACATAAGCTTCATCAAGAACAGATTTAATTATTTGAAAGCAATTCATAGTACATAGCTAATTGACACCAGTCTCATCTTTAATGACGATTCAGGATTTGGTTGGTGAACACATAAAAACTTATGTAGGTTACAAAAAGTAATAATCCTTGTCTTGTTAAAATGCTAAAATTAGCTTTACATGATTAATAGTAAAGCTGGGCCGTGCTTGTGTCAACAACTGTATATTTATAAAGTTCAGTAAAAGGTAATCAGCGAGCAGATTTATGTATACTCAACTTTCATTGTGGGAAGAGCCAAAAGCAGAAAGCCAGAAGCATGGTCAGCAATTATCTCTGCCTGATGCCGACATAATCATGTACCGCGACTTCTTCAATAACAATGAGAGCAACCAGATATTTGCCCAATTGTACAGCACTATTAATTGGAAGCAAGAGGTGGCCCTGCTTTTTGGCAAGCAAGTCGCTATACCGCGACTTAGCGCATGGTACGGAGATGCAGGTAAATCATACACTTACTCCCAAATAAAAATGGATCCTAATCTATGGACACCTACACTCATAACAATCAAATCTAAAATAGAAGCAATAGCAGGTACATTGTTTAACAGCGTCTTGCTTAATCTATATCGCGACGGCAAAGATAGTGTAGCTTGGCACAGTGATGATGAATCAGAACTTGGTGAAAACCCAGCGATCGCTTCTGTAAGTTTTGGGGCTACTCGTCGTTTTATGCTCAGGCACAAATACCAAAAAGAAATGAAATTAGAAATTCAATTAACTCCTGGAAGCTTCCTGCTGATGAAAGGAGTAACCCAGCATTTTTGGCAACACCAAATCCCGAAATCAGCCAAAGTTACTGAACCAAGAATTAACCTTACTTTCAGGAAAGTAAGCTAACTGAATTAATGGTAATTTGCCTATGCTTTTATCTGCTTTTACTTGCGGTTTAAAAAAAAGATTGCAACTTTTATTAACAGTAAAAGTAGCGATTTTCGCACAGCAATAACAGTACCGCCGAATTAGCGATCGCACGGGAGTGCCGCTGCTACTGCTGAATTTGGGTCAAGCGGCTAGTTTGTTGCCGCTGCGAGGGTTTTTGGCGAGTAAGCAGAAAGGCTCAGAGTGGTGTGAAGCGCGATCGCACTTATTTTCTCTCAAAGTCTCATTCTTCAGGCTTACCCATTTTGCCTGTTAATGTGTAGTGCATCGTCTTAAATTTTACCCCCTCTTTACTCCCTAAATATTTCAATTTCCTTAACTAACTCGCAGCCAAATTGCCTCACACTATTGACAGAACTTTGGTCAGATGTCTATTAATAATTCGTAAAGAGCTAAGTCTGAAGGAACACAAACCTCGACACAAATAATTATCTCTGAAGATAGAAGAACCCCCAATTAAACACCGCTAATCTATAAAACTATGAGGGAGAAAAAACTACTTAAAACTTGATTAATGTAAGATTTTTTTAAGTAGATTTTAAGATAAAAAAAAGGCAACTTATGGTATTGAGTATTATTGTTCACGGTGGAGCAAAAACCATCACAGAAGAGAAGGTTGCAGCCAACAATGCAGGCTGTACCGCAGCAGCAGAAGCTGGTTGGGCAGTGCTCAAAAGCGGGGGTTCCGCAGCAGAAGCTGTTGAGGCAGCTATCCGGGTTTTGGAAACTGACCAGACATTTAACGCAGGTTTTGGAGCGGTTCTCAACAATCAGGGAGAAGTAGAGCTAGACGCAGCGATGATGGAAGGCGGTTCATTAGCTTGGGGAGCGCTCGCAAATGTTCAAGGCGTGCGCCATCCCATCTCTGTGGCGCGAAAGATTATGGATAAAAAACCCATGTTCTTAGTAGCGGATCATGCAGAAAAGTTTGCTGCAGAAAGTGGAGCCGAGATGTGTACAAAAGAAGACTTAATCGCTGATGAGCAACAGGAAGAGTGGGAGGAGGAAAAAGAAGTTATTGACCGCCCCAATACCGTTGGTTGTGTAGCTTTGGACAGTAGTGGCACCTTAGTTGCCGGTACCTCAACAGGGGGCACTATGAATAAGCCGGCCGGTCGCGTCGGCGACAGCGCCATTATCGGCTCAGGCTTGTTTGCTGACAGTAAACAGGGCGGTTGCTCGACCACAGGCGATGGCGAGTCGATTATACCAGTAGTTCTGGCTAAGACGGCGATCGACTTTCTAGCCTCCGGCAAGCACCCCGATGAAGCAGCGAAGATGGCAATTGAGACTCTAGCATCTAAGGTGGCAGGAGAAGCTGGGTGCATCCTCATAGACCCTCAAGGGCGGGTTGGCTGGGCGCATAATTCAACGGACATGGCTTGTGCTTATAGAACATCAGAAATGGACAAGGTGGCTGCGTTCACTAAGAAAAAACAACTCGTCCATCATTGAAATTATTGAGGCTGCATTCTCTCTAGTTGGAGAGAGTTAAAATTCCGCAACTAATATCTTGTTTCCTAGGTATTAAGTAGCTGGACATCAATAAACAGTTTTTCAATTTGTAGGGCGGGCATTGCCCACCCTACTTTTAATTATGTCGAGTTACTTATTTGCCCGGAAAACAGTTCAATTCAAACTCGACTTGGAGGTTTCTATGAACTCAACATACGACTTTCCTTACTTTCAGGGTAATTCTCTTTCCGATTTGTTTGCTCCCGACATCACAGATGGACGTTATGCGTTCATCCTAAATTATCCTGCAACTGCCAGTTGGGCTGCTTACCCCAACAGGAAAAAATACTTTATTCAAGACGGCAGCAGTGAAGCCACCAAAACTTCTTTCGACAAGATTGGTCAGAAGGAACCTTGGAAAAATCTGGCTGTGTTAGGCGATGCCATTCCAGGGATTGTAATTAATGAGCCGCCGAACTCGCTGATTGACTATTGGCGGGATCATTTGGGCTTCAGTAACAGCAGTATGGAGATGATAGACTGCTCAACTTATCTCGAAGATCTCAGCGTAAGCGATCGCTTTGACAAACTCCTGACTCTATTTCCCTTCGACAATCTCAAACCCGAAAAACACGCCGTCCATCCCGACATCCACTACCACTTGCTCAGCAAAGCAACCCTAGCAGAATTAGGCGTGCAATGTCCGAAATACGAAACCTACCATCTGCACGAAGTCAATCTCGAAAGCATTCAGTTACCAGAGCAATTCCCCTACTTAATTAAAACATCCCACGGACTTTCTGGAGAAGGCACTTATATTATCAAAAGCGCCAGCGATCTGAACTACTGCTTGCAGGAAGTGAGGAAATATCTCGATATTAAGTTGGTGGATACGATTATTGTCTCGGAATTCGTCAAGAATGAAGTGCAGAACTATTGCGTGCAGTTCTATGTAAGCAAAACGGGAAATATCACGCTTATCGGCACTACCGGCCAACTTGTCACTCCAGAGGGCAGCTATTTAGGGGGACTAATTCACTACCGCGAAACCGACATGAGTAGGTTTTTTGAGATGATTGCCGCTATTGGTAAATATGCTCACCAACAGGGTTATTTCGGCGTAATTGGCTTCGACGTGCTGGAAGACTCTGAGGGAGAGTTGTATGCTATTGATGCCAATTTCCGAGTTAATGGCTCGACTCCGCTTTGCTTACAGCGCCATACCTTACTGGGGCTGGGAAAGGAGGTGGCTAAATATTCCAGTGACTGGCGAATGGATGGGACTTTGGAATCGATTCTTGTCACCCTGAAACCCGAACTCGATCGCAAGGACTTGATAATCTTGTCGGCTTTAGAGAAGGTTAAATACGGAAAAATCTACACGGAAATTTACGGGATAGTTGCTGGTGAGGATATGAAGGATATGCAGGACATCGAGCAGAATTTGCACAGTAAGGGATTGCAGCAATAGGGTTAATATCTACTCTACCGATTGCAGCGGTTGTGCGGTTTTCCCCCTCATCTCGCGCCCAGGGTTCGGTGATATCGGCAAACGGGCCATCAAAAATCAAAATTGAAGATTCCACAGCTTTGAAGTGACCCGATTCATGGGGTTCGGCAAGATAATGCCACAGGTCGCGAATATCCTCAACTAAATAACACTTTGATTTAGGGGAATTTCGATCCAAAACTCTGTTGCTTGTCCGGGTTCTGATGTACACCAAAGTTTCCCTTTATGCTTTTTGCTCACAATTTGATAACTAATAGACATCCCCATTCCCGTACCTTTTCCTACGGGCTTGGTTGTAAAAAATGGGTCAAATAGCCGTTTTTGGACTTCCTCTGTGATGCCACACCCATTATCAGCAATACAAATTCTGACCAATTTTGAGTTATACAGACTCGTACTAATCCGAATTGTTTTTTTCTCCACCCGATCTCGCTCATCTAAAGCATCCAGAGCATTTGTCAGAATATTCATAAATACCTGGTTAAGTTGTCCTGCATAACATTCGATCTGCGGCAGAGTACCGTACTCTTTGATCACTTCAATCTCTGGATGTGTGTGTCTGGGCTTGAGACGATTTTGCAGAATCATCAGGGTGCTTTCAATGCCTTCATGGATATCGACAGCTTTGAAATCTGCTTCGTCCAATCGAGAAAAATTCCGTAGAGATTTAACAATATCGCGGATACGTTCAGAACCTACTTTCATAGACTTGAGCAGTTTTGCTAAGTCTTCGCTCAAAAATTCGATTTCAATATCTTCAGACTTGGCTTGAATCTCCGATACCGGCTGGGGATAATACTTTTGATAAAGCTGTAGTAGATCTAGTAAATCTTGGGTATATTGGCTAAGATGAGATAAATTACCGTGAATAAAATTCGCCGGATTATTCACTTCATGGGCAATCCCGGCTACCAGTTGCCCCAGAGATGACATTTTCTCACTTTGGATGAGTTGGGCTTGAGTTTCCCGTAGTTCTTGAGTGCGTTCTTCTACTTTTTGTTCAAGGGTGTGGTAAGAGTTCTTTAATTCGTGACTCATTTGATTAAAAGATACTGATAAAGTTACCAATTCCTCTACGAGAGTGTCGGGAACATTTTGCTCTAAATTTCCACTGGCGATCGCCTGACTGGCTTGACTCAATCGCCGAATAGGTTTAGCTATCCATTGTGAAGTGATAATTGCTAATCCTGTTGCGATTACCAGTGATAACAGACAAAGGATAATCGTCGTATTTCTATTATAATTTATTTGCTCCATAAAATCAGATTCAGGCACGACGACTACAATTAGCCAATCTATACCTCTACCATCATTCAGCGGTAGCAACTGAACAAACTGCCGTTCACTGTTGAGGGTAAATTCTAACTGTTCTGATTTATTAATTTTGTCAAATTTACCAAAATATTTCTGCAAATATTTAGCTGTCTCCCGCACAAATGGTTCGCTACTTTCCACGGCGTCAATCATCTTCTGAGCTTTACCTTGTCCTTTGATTAGTGGCTCTTTTGTGGAACTAGAAATCATTGAACCCGATCGCTCCATCACAAAAGCCCTACCTGTTTTACCAATAGACAAACTTCCCAGAAATTCCCTTAAATTTTCTGAGAGGACAACAAGAGTGGCACAGACACCCAAAAGTTTACCTTCTGAGTCATAGACAGGTTCGCTGGCAGTAATTGCAGGCTTGCCATTGTTGACAATATTCACAAAAATATTGCTCCAAGTAGGCCTCCCTGCTTTCACAGCAGAAAGATACCAGGGGCGTTGCCGAGGATCGTAAGAAGAGTTTACCTGTTCTAGGAATTTTTGCCGATCGCCCCTATTATCCATTTCATAAAAATAAAAATGATAGTTTGTTTCTTTATTACTCGCAGTCATCGCGATTTTTGACTCCCGACGAGTCGCACCTAGATAATATCCTTGAGCATCGCCACAATAGGATGAAAAAACAAAAGGGGAGATTTGCACTTGGGTTAAAAGTTGCTTAGCGTTGCGGCCATTCACCATGTCCATGTGGCCCAGTGCAAAAGCGACTGAATTCACACGATTGATATCATGAGGTTTGTTGATATATTGCTTGAGTTCTCCTTCAATGCGTGCTATTAGTTCCTGACGAAGTTGAGCCGCCACATCGTTAACCGCTTTTTGTCCGTTGCGTAAGGAAAGCCAACCTGTTAAGCTCACTGCTGTAAAGATTTGTAGAACAAATGGAACAACAAGAACACCGCGCAGAGGAATTTTTAGACCATTCGCAGTTGGAGGCATAGATGATAATGCTTAGCCATTGGTTCTTTGTCTATCATAATATCAATTCATCCAAGGAGCGTGAAGCGGAGCTATCCCAAGCGTGACTCGCCCTTTTTGTAGCCCCGTTAATCTGCGGTTAAAAGCGATCGCTTAGGGGAAGTTTTTTATTTTTCCGTTGGTCGGTAAATTGACAAAATAGCATATATTTGATAGGTAGTTAATTTTGGCATTCAACTAATACCAATTTAATGTGAAGTTGCATATATTTCGCTCCCCCTAAATCCCGCTTAATAAGGGGAGTAGGGGTTGACTTTGACGACCAAGCTCTTGTCCACCCCCTACTCCCCCTTAGTAGGGGCGGTGCCAAGAGTGCCCGCCCTCTTGGTTAGGGGGGATCAGATTCTACGGGGCCTCATATAAAATTGGTATAACAAATGATATTAATAAGCTGTTGGGCATCTAAATTGTATTTTGTGGGCGGGCGAGACGCCCACCCCCAAGACTTTTCTTAAATTTGACTATACAATTTAAATGCACTTCAGCTTAGCTATCTTGGTTTATTTGACACTCCCTGACCTGAAGGTGCAGGGATTCTTGGTTCTGCGACAGACCTTAAAATCATCTATCCTTTCGGCAATACTTAAACCAGATATCCGCTCAAAAGAGCCAAGTATGGAGCCTAACTTAGATAACCTCAGAGGGTTTGTCTCCCCAAGCTTTCGAGAATTTTTTCTCTTTTTTCTGTGTGTCCCACAGTAAGTTTTATATCTAATTATCTCGAAAAAGTTTAGTCTCTGATCTTAGCTTACGTTAGTTAGCCTAGCTATGTTTATTCGTGGTTTTCGCCACCCACTAGCCATTATTATTTTCCGACCAGTCGTTTGAGCGTGGTGTCTCATGTGTATCGGCGGTTATTCTACCTGTGACATAAGTCTTATTCTACCAGGTTTTGAATAAAATACAAAGTTTGGAATAAAATACAAAAAAACTTCAAATAAATATATTAATGAGACTAGAAAACTCAAACAAAAACTCAAGTTAATTAAAGCCGTCCTAAAAGGACGGGGCTTTAGACCCAGTTTTTCGGTAAATGCAATAGTCGATCGCATTTACCAGCCTACCTACCTAGCCCGCACCACCAACACCGAACAAGGAGCTTCAGCGACAACCTCCGCACTCACCGAACCCTCTAAAATCCGCTTTAAACCAGTTAAACCCCGACAGCCGATCGCAATTAAATCGGCCTTATAGATATGAGCCAAACGGACAATTTCTTCTGCTGGTTCTCCCGAAACAATCTCCAATTCGCTCTGGCAAGGCAACTTTTCCTGATAAGATTGCAGCAACTTCTCTACCTCTCGGTAAGCAATCTCATTTCCCTGAGCGTGAGGTCGATCGACAACCGCGTCAAAATCCGACCTACCAGAACTGACAACATGAACTAGAATCACCTTTGCCGTCGGTTCTAGCTGAAATTGTCCTACAACTTGCAATACCTGAGTCGCTAACTCTGAATTGTCGATCGCTACCAAAACAGTATTCAATACCATGCACCTTTAAATTTCCGATATTTAGACTTTAACTTTTCGCTGATTGTCGCCTACTTTCGACAATTTCGCGCTTCCCACCAACATCATTATTACCTACCCCGAAACCCGGTTTCTTAACATAATTGCGTCATTTAAGCAAGATTCTGGAAGAAACCGGGTTTCTTAAGCCCGCAGTGCGTAACTCGGTAGGTGCAAATAAACTGGGTCGCTTGTCACAGAATGTAAAGCTACCATAATCGCAAGATAATTGCTTCCTTTCATTGCAATTCACTCGCTTTTGACTACCTATGTATTTTGCCGATCGCCAATCTCAAATCTACCATCTAAAACTCACCCTTTCCCTCATTTTCAGTCCGCAGCCGCACCGAATCAGCGTGAGAAGGAAGCCCCTCGGCTTGGGCCAAAACATTAATCGCCCTACCCACCTTCTTAAGTGCTGCAGGTGAATATTGAATCAAACTCGAATGCTTCATAAAAGTTTCGACACCAAGCGGCGACGCATAGCGCGGAGCCCCAGAAGTCGGCAAAGTGTGATTCGGGCCAGCCAAATAATCCCCCACAGCTTCCGGCGTCGAGCAGCCCAAGAAAATCGCCCCAGCGTGGCGAATTTGATCGAGCAAAGCCCAGGGATCTGCAACTTGCAATTCCAAGTGTTCGGGCGCAAACTCATTAGAGAGTTCCGCCGCCGCTTTGATCGAGTCAACTACTACGACTAAACCATAGTTGGCGATCGCCTTTTCTGTTAAAGTTCGGCGCGGGTGATTTGCCAACTGTCTGTCTACCTCAGCTACCACCTTCCTAGCCAGCACCGAATCCGCCGTCAGCAAAATTGCCGACGCCATCGAATCGTGCTCAGCTTGAGCCAACATATCCGCAGCCACGTGCACAGGATTCGCCGAACCATCCGCAATAATCAGCACCTCCGACGGGCCAGCCAGAGAATCGATCCCCACAGTCCCGTAAACCAGTTTTTTAGCCAGGGTGACGTAAATATTCCCCGGCCCAGTAATTAAATCCACCTTCGGAATAGTTTCCGTACCGTAGGCCAAAGCCGCGATCGCCTGCGCCCCGCCTACTCGATAAATCTCATCAACTCCCGCTTCCTGAGCCGCTACCAGCACCGCAGGATTCATTTTCTTCTCCTGTCCGGGGGGAGTACACATCACCAGTCTCGGCACCTTGGCGACCTTCGCAGGAACCGCATTCATGATCACCGAGCTTGGATAGGACGCCTGACCGCCAGGAATGTAGATTCCTGCTCGATCGACCGGGGTGTAGCGCTTGCCCAAAACAATCTCGTCATCACCAAACTGCACCCAAGACTTGGGTACGCGCTGTCGGTGAAACGCCTCTACCTGTTTGCAAGCCAGCCGGATGGCATTTAATAATTCTTTCGACACCTGCTGGTAAGCAGCATCCAATTCGGCGCCTGTCACCCGTAAATCTTCCACATTTAGGGTCATGCGGTCAAATTCAGCAGTGTAGTGCAGCACAGCCTGATCGCCTCTGCGCCTTACAGCTTGCAGCACCTCCCGCACGGTGGCTTCTTTGTGAACGACAAGTTCGTCATGGGTGCGATCGCAGATCCGTCGCAGTTCAGCTTGTGCCTCAACCCACTGAGTAATGATTCGCAGCATGGAGATTAGGAATGCCGTCTATAACTTCACTAACATTTGCTTGACAATTGGGGATTTTTGTGGCTATCTCCTAGAGAAGTAGGCCACCACCAGTCCACAAGCTTAAACCGCGATAGTCGCGGCATTTTCCAAGGCTTCAGTGCAGCGTTTAAATCTCTGTCGAGGATTTTGCAACACTGAGGACAAGTCACCACATTCTCTAGGAATTGCCCGCCAGAGAACCGGTTGCGGAGGGAGAGGGTTGGAACGCAGAGGGGGAGAGTGTCCGACGCCGATAATATCCGAGAGGGAGAGTGTTCGATCGGGAGAATTTTGATTCTGCCTTCTACCTTCTACCTTCTGATCCGGCTGTCTTCTACCTTCTACCTTCTACCTTCAGCTTTTTACCTTCTACCTTCGGTAAGTGCTTCTTGCCGAAGCCCAAATAACCCGTATTCTTTGTTATAGCTTAACTTGGATTTTTCAGAGAATTGGATTTTAAGCAAAATAGGTGCTATATTAGTTTTTCCAACACCTGATAATTTTTTTATAAAAAAACGCCAAATTATTGTATACTTGAAAATTGCGCGCAAGAAACCGTGACTTTAACTCGTGACGGTGGAAACACCGCAAAACGCATCTGTAAAACCCGTGTCATACCTTTGGGTATTGTCAGGGGTAAACAACAGGCAGTTAAATGAGTCAATAAAAAATTATTGCGCGGGCGTCGCCAAAAAGTAGCCACAGACTCAGCTCAATCTGAGCGAATGGAAAGTGGCTGTCTCACTCCGCCATTAAAAATCAAGCTTTTTGCGGATCGATCCCGAAAAGGTTGTCCTTCAAAATCCCCGTGTCTTGGGACTGTCTTGAGACTAGGGTGTATCAATGAATACCTACTTCCAGCAACTGAACTATGGCAAATATTAAGTCCGCCGTCAAACGAGTCAAAATCGCCGAACGTAACCGCTTGTACAACAAATCTTACAAGTCAGCGGTCAAAACTTTGATGAAGAAGTATTTCGCTGCCGTAGACAAGTACGCCGCAGCTCCGAGCCCGGAATTAATGCAAGAAGTCCAGCAGCGAATGTCTGAGGCCTACAGCAAAATTGACAAAGCTGTCAAAAAAGGTGTACTCCACCGCAACAACGGCGCTCGCAAAAAGTCCCGCTTGGCAAGAACCCTCAAGCCACACGAAACATCCTCGGTAGCGTCTTAAGGAAGCAGAAAGTTCGGCAACGAAGCAGTGTACAAGATTGAAGGGATGGATGTTGAGGGAAGAAGTCAAGCGTGAAGAAGTCAAGCGTGAAGCAGGAAGAAGGAAGAAAGAAGACGGAAGATTTTTCCCGCACACTCTCTCCCACTCCAACTCCCAGACTCTCTCACTCCCCCCTCGCCCTATCCCACCAGGACTCTCCCGTATCACCTCTAATCTGCTTCCCCCATGCAGCTCATCGACACTCACGTTCATATCAACTTTGAAATCTACAAATCTGAGTTAGAAGCCATTCGAGAACGCTGGCGCGAAGCTGGTGTAGTTCGGCTGGTTCATTCTTGTGTAGAGCCAGAAGAGTTTGCCGGCATTCAAGCAATCGCCAACCAGTTTGCAGAAGTCTCGTTTGCGGTTGGACTCCACCCCCTAGATGCCGACAAGTGGAAAGACGAGACTGCAAGCCAGATTAGGGAATTAGCAAGTTCGGACTCTAGGGTAGTGGCGATCGGCGAAACCGGACTGGACTTTTATAAAGCTGACGATCGAGAACACCAGTTTAAAGTGTTTGAGGCACAGCTTGAAATCGCCCAGGAACTTGACAAACCAGTCATTATCCACTGTCGCGACGCCGCCGCCCCAATGGCCGAAATGCTGAGGAACTTTTGGCAAACACGCGGACCAGTGCGCGGGGTCATGCACTGCTGGGGAGGCACGCCCGAAGAAACCCAGTGGTTTTTAGACCTAGGTTTCTACATTAGTTTTAGCGGAACAGTCACCTTTAAAAAAGCCTTGCAAATACAAGAATCAGCTTGTATGGTAAATAGCGATCGCATCCTAGTCGAGACAGATTGCCCTTTTCTCGCCCCCGTACCCCAGCGGGGAAAACGCAACGAACCAGCCTACGTCTACTACGTAGCCGAGCAAGTTGCTAAATTGAGAGGAGTTTCTCTCTTAACTTTGTCCCAGCAGACAACCGAAAATGCCTGTCAGCTATTCGGCTTTTCTGTTTAGTTATAGCAGAACAGAGAAACGAGGAAAACAAGTTGATTTAAGAGCCAGCGATCGGGACAATCCCATTTCTATCCTGCCAGAAAAACCGGATTCATCCTTTATTGGAGATTCTTTTGGCGTTGCCTGTTGCGATCGGATTTGCGTCCTATAATAAAAAGAACCGACCGATCGGGCATTGGCTTAGTCTCCGCGACTGCGATGTCGCCCGGAAACTACCAACACAACGCGAGTACGCTAACCTTCGGGAGCGGTCAAAACTTCACGCAATACCTCAAACTTACACACTCAAACTTACACACTCAAACTTACACATCAGAAGAAACTTGGAACCTCAGCAATTTGGCAATAGCTGTCAAGTCAATTTTAGGAGTCAAAAGTGTAGGGAATTCACCCAGGGATACCACGAGATCAGAGCTAAAAGCATCTCGATCGAAACTAAAATCCGCACAAAAATACTGCGAGCCACCAGCAATAATAACCGTTGCAGCAGTTGGCAGGCGATCGAAAACATCATATAAATTCTCTCACACAATCCATCAAAAAAACGCAACAAGGTAAAAAAGCCCAGCCTTGGCGCCATGTAAAAAGCTAGAGCCACTGCGGAAAAAGGACACCCATGATCACTAAAGATTACACAGAATTCGCCTTCACCTTGCCCGATTTGATCGAAATCCAGCGGGCAAGTTTTCGCTGGTTCCTAGAAGCCGGACTGATCGAAGAACTCGACAGCTTCTCCCCGATTACAGACTACACGGGCAAGCTGGAACTCCACTTCATGGGCAAAGACTTCAAACTCAAGCGCCCCAAATATGATGTGGACGAAGCCAAGCGCCGGGACAGCACCTACTCGGTGCAAATGTACGTCCCCACCCGCCTGATTAACAAAGAAACAGGGGAAATCAAAGAACAAGAAGTCTTCATCGGCGATTTGCCATTGATGACCGAGCGCGGCACTTTCATTATCAACGGCGCAGAACGGGTCATCGTCAACCAAATCGTGCGTTCCCCCGGCGTGTACTACAAATCGGAAACCGACAAAAACGGTCGCCGTTCGTATAACGCCTCGCTCATTCCTAACCGCGGCGCTTGGCTGAAATTTGAAACAGACAAAAACGATTTAGTCTGGGTCAGAATCGACAAAACCCGCAAACTATCGGCTCAGGTGCTGCTCAAAGCCCTCGGACTCACAGACGGCGAAATCTACGACTCCCTGCGGCACCCGGAATACTTCCAAAAAACGATCGAGAAAGAAGGACAATTCGGCGAAGAAGAAGCTTTGATGGAGCTCTACCGCAAACTGCGTCCGGGTGAACCCCCCACCGTGGCGGGCGGCGAACAGCTCCTCCACTCGCGCTTTTTCGACCCCAAACGCTACGATTTGGGCAGAGTCGGCCGGTACAAACTCAACAAAAAATTGCGCTTGACAGTCCCCGATACAACGCGGGTGCTGACATCGCAAGATATCTTGACCGCGATCGACTACCTAATTAACCTCGAATTCGACATCGGCTCCACCGACGACATCGACCACTTAGGCAACCGTCGCGTCCGCAGTGTCGGAGAACTGCTGCAAAACCAAGTGCGCGTCGGACTCAACCGCTTAGAACGGATCATCCGCGAAAGAATGACCGTCTCGGATGCCGACTCCCTCAGCCCCGCTTCTCTGGTCAACCCCAAACCGCTGGTAGCAGCAATCAAGGAATTCTTCGGTTCCTCCCAGCTATCGCAGTTCATGGATCAAACCAACCCCCTGGCAGAACTGACTCACAAACGTCGGCTTTCCGCCTTGGGCCCTGGAGGTCTGACTCGCGAGCGCGCCGGGTTTGCAGTACGGGACATTCACCCGTCCCACTACGGCCGGATTTGCCCGATCGAAACACCAGAAGGCCCCAACGCCGGTCTGATCGGTTCCTTGGCAACCCACGCCCGCGTCAACCCCTACGGCTTCATTGAAACTCCTTTTTATCCAGTAGAAAAAGGACGGGTGCTGCGCGACAAAGCCCCCGTTTACATGACAGCCGATGAAGAAGACGATTTGCGCGTGGCGCCCGGAGACATCAGCCTCGACGAAAACAACAACCTCTTGGGCGAAACAGTAGCCGTCCGCTACCGCCAAGAGTTTACTACCACCACTCCGATGCAGGTGGACTACATGGCGATTTCGCCGGTGCAAATCGTCTCCGTAGCGACATCGCTGATTCCGTTCTTGGAACACGACGACGCCAACCGAGCTCTGATGGGCTCGAATATGCAGCGGCAAGCTGTGCCGCTACTGAAACCAGAACGGCCCCTCGTCGGTACGGGCTTGGAAGCTCAGGCCGCCCGAGATTCCGGGATGGTTGTGGTTTCCCGGATCGACGGCGAGGTGATTTACATCGACGCTACCCGGATTATTGTCAAACCCCTGGCTGTAGATGCCGAATCGAATTCCAGCGAAGAACATTTCCTGATTAAGGAATACGACGATCTCAAAGTCAAACAGCCCTCGGTTTGGAAGCAAAAATATGCTGGCTGCATCGAACACGAACTGCAAAAATATCAGCGCTCTAACCAGGATACTTGTTTAAACCAGCGTCCGCTGATTTATGAGGGCGATCGAGTCGTAGCAGGTCAAGTGCTCGCCGACGGTTCATCCACCGAAGGGGCAGAGCTCGCTCTGGGTCATAACATTCTCGTAGCTTATATGCCTTGGGAAGGCTACAACTACGAAGACGCCATGCTAATTAGCGAGCGTTTGGTGTACGAAGATGTCTACACTTCGATCCACATTGAAAAATACGAAATCGAAGCCCGCCAAACCAAACTCGGCCCCGAAGAAATCACCCGCGAAATTCCTAACGTCGGCGAAGACGCGCTGCGCCAGCTAGACGAACAAGGAATTATCCGCAAAGGTGCTTGGGTAGAAGCCAGCGACATCCTAGTCGGCAAAGTCACCCCCAAGGGCGAATCCGACCAACCGCCGGAAGAAAAACTGCTGAGGGCAATCTTCGGCGAAAAAGCCCGCGACGTGCGCGACAATTCCCTCCGCGTCCCTAACGGCGAAAAAGGCCGCGTGGTGGACGTGCGGGTGTTTACCCGCGAACAGGGCGACGAACTGCCCCCCGGCGCCAACATGGTCGTCCGCGTCTACGTGGCTCAAAAGCGGAAGATTCAAGTCGGCGACAAAATGGCCGGCCGCCACGGAAATAAGGGTATTGTGTCCCGGATTCTGCCGATGGAGGATATGCCTTATTTGCCCGACGGGACTCCCGTTGACATAGTGCTCAATCCCTTGGGCGTACCGTCGCGGATGAACGTGGGTCAGATTTTTGAGTGCTTGCTGGGATGGGCGGGCGAAAATCTGTCGATGCGGTTCAAGATGGTGCCTTTTGATGAAATGCACGGGGCTGAAAAGTCGCGCGAAACCGTACACGGCAAGTTACAGGAGGCGCGCGAAAAAACCGGCAAGCCTTGGGTGTTTAATGAAAAGCACCCCGGCAAGACTATTGTCTACGATGGCCGAACTGGGGAACCGTTCGATCGCCCGATCACAGTCGGCATCGCCTATATGCTGAAGCTGGTTCACTTGGTAGACGATAAGATCCACGCCCGCAGCACGGGCCCTTACTCGCTGGTAACGCAGCAGCCTTTGGGCGGCAAAGCACAGCAGGGGGGTCAGCGGTTCGGAGAAATGGAAGTCTGGGCTCTGGAAGCGTTCGGCGCAGCTTATACTTTGCAAGAGTTGCTGACTGTGAAGTCGGACGATATGCAGGGGCGGAATGAAGCGCTGAATGCGATCGTCAAAGGCAAAGCCATTCCGCGCCCCGGTACGCCTGAATCTTTCAAGGTGCTGATGCGGGAGTTGCAATCTTTGTGCTTGGATATTGCTGTGCACAAGGTGAATACGTCCGACGAGGGCAGCGAGCACGTTGAGGTGGATTTGATGGCGGATGCTGGGGGCAAGCGATCGCCCTCCCGGCCTACTTACGAATCCCTTTCTCGTGACGAACTTGACGATGATTAGGCATTAAAGATTGTCGATTAAAGATTAAAGATTTTTTGACAGCATTCAATTCTTTAATCTTTAATCGGCAATCTCAAATTAAAATGCCTCAGCAGTGTTCGTACCACTGCTGAGGCGAATCAACGCTCTAAACAGGAGAGACGCTGAACATGAATATTGTAACAGTTGTCCCAGGAATTCAAGGAGAAGTTGACCGGGCGACGGGCTGTATTAATTGGCAAGGGAGCAAGTTTGGCAACGGTTACGGGCGCAAGTGGATCGATGGCAAAACAGTATTAGTCCACCGTTTAGTCCTCGAATCAAAAATAGCAGGATTCCTCGGTTCCGGTTATTTTGGTTGCCATACCTGCGACAATCGAAGCTGCATCAACCCGGCACATCTGGTAGCTGGAACTGCTGCTGAGAATACCGGGCAGATGATTGGGCGCGATCGCAAAACTCCCAGACGCAAAAGTATTCCCGGTATTGGCATATTGTCGATCGCACAACTACGGGAAATTCAGACTAAATATTTATCTGGAACCATCAAGAACCACCTAGCAAAAGAGTATGGAGTACAACATGAAACTATTACTAAGATACTTCAGACAAATATTCCCGATAACTTCACTACAGTTTCACCCAATTTTTTAGGAGAAATTCAAGACAGCGGCTGCATCATTTTCTCAGGTGGAAAGGATGGTCAAGGTTATGGCAGATACTGGAAAAATGGGAAATTAAAATCAGTTACCCGTGCTGTTTTAGCCGAGAAATTAGGATATGAACTTCCGACTTCGATGGATGCTTGTCATACCTGCGACAACCCCAGTTGCATCAATCCAGAACACCTTTGGGCAGGTACTCGCACTCAAAATTTGTTAGATGCTTCTAAGAAAGGACGCACTCAAGGAAAAAGTCATCCTCTTTCCAATGCCAAATTAGATTGGGAAAAGGTGCGAGAAATTCGACAAAAGCTAGCAGCAGGAGAGAGGATGAAGGATGTAGCACAGGAATACAGTGTCGGCCGCAAAACCATACACGATATTAAATATCACGTCACTTGGAAGGAAGCAGGCGAAGAGGTTCCAGTTCCTCGCATGGGTGGATATCTTGAACGAAAATTGACTTTCGAGCAAGCTCTTGAGGTACGAAAAAGGATTAGAGATAGAGAATCAATCTCTAAAATAGCTGATGACTTAAAAGTATCCTCAAGTGTTATCTATGATATTAAAAATAATATCACATATAAAGGAGTAAAAGAGTGATTTAAACCTAAAAAAAGGACAGAAAAAAGATAAACCACCCCAAATAATCTACTGTAAATTATCAATTGGAGTCAAGAATGGCTAAAATAGAACAACGCTTTGATTACGTCAAGATCGGGTTAGCTTCACCCGAAAGAATTCGACAGTGGGGAGAGAGGACTTTACCCAACGGTCAGATAACTGGAGAGGTGACAAAACCAGAAACAATTAATTATCGCACGTTAAAACCTGAAATGGATGGCTTGTTTTGCGAGCGCATTTTTGGGCCTGCAAAAGATTGGGAATGTCATTGTGGGAAGTACAAACGAGTTCGCCATAGAGGCATTGTTTGCGAAAGATGCGGTGTAGAAGTCACTGAATCTCGCGTCCGCCGTCACCGGATGGGATTTATCAAATTAGCGGCTCCCGTAGCTCACGTTTGGTATCTCAAAGGCATCCCAAGTTACATGGCAATTCTGTTAGATATGCCGCTCCGAGATGTCGAACAAATCGTGTATTTCAATGCCTACGTTGTCCTAAATGCAGGTAATGCAGAAAAGCTGCAATACAAGCAATTGCTCACCGAAGATGCTTGGCTGGAAATAGAAGACGAACTTTACAGCGAAGATTCCACACTCACAGGCGTAGAAGTAGGCATAGGTGCCGAAGCTTTGCAAGTTTTGCTGCAAAATATTCCGCTAGAAAGTGAAGCGGAAAAGTTGCGGGAAGATATTGCTAATGCTAAGGGTCAAAAACGGGCAAAGTTAATTAAACGCTTGCGGGTTATTGACAACTTCATCGCTACGGGTTCTCAACCCGATTGGATGGTGCTCAACGTAATTCCGGTGATTCCCCCCGACTTGCGGCCAATGGTGCAGTTAGACGGCGGCCGTTTTGCAACCAGCGACCTCAACGACCTCTATCGGAGAGTCATCAACCGCAATAACCGCTTAGCTAGACTGCAAGAAATTCTGGCGCCGGAGATTATCATCCGCAACGAAAAGCGGATGCTGCAAGAAGCAGTGGATGCGCTGATTGACAACGGTCGCCGGGGCCGGACAGTGGTGGGGGCAAACAATCGGCCGCTGAAGTCGCTGTCGGACATCATTGAAGGGAAACAAGGCCGCTTCCGGCAAAACTTGCTGGGGAAACGGGTTGACTACTCCGGACGTTCCGTGATTGTAGTAGGCCCGAAGCTGAAGATTCATCAGTGCGGTTTGCCGAGAGAAATGGCGATCGAACTTTTCCAGCCCTTCGTCATCCACCGCCTGATCCGCCAAGGATTGGTCAACAACATCAAAGCAGCCAAAAAACTGATCCAGCGCAACGATCCTAGTGTTTGGGACGTGCTTCAGGAAGTGATTGAAGGACACCCAGTAATGCTGAACCGGGCCCCCACCCTGCACCGTTTGGGGATTCAAGCCTTTGAGCCGATTTTGGTAGACGGGAGGGCAATTCAGCTTCACCCGCTAGTCTGTCCGGCCTTTAACGCCGACTTTGACGGCGACCAAATGGCCGTGCACGTGCCATTGTCTCTGGAATCTCAGGCCGAAGCACGCTTGCTGATGCTGGCTTCTAACAACATTATGTCGCCGGCTACTGGGAGACCGATCGTTACTCCTTCTCAAGATATGGTGCTCGGTTGCTATTACTTGACAGCCGAAAATCCTGACGCTCAAAAAGGAGCCGGTCACTACTTCTCCAACCTCACCGACGCCGTTGTGGCTTACGAACAAGGAGTTGTTGATTTGCATTCTTATGTGTGGGTGAGGTTTCAAGGCGCCATAGAAAACGCAGAACCGGAGGGAGAACCGCTGAAAGTCGAACGATCGACCGACGGTATAGTGACCAAAGAATACAAGTTCCGCCGGGAACGCGTTGACCCAGAAGGCAAGGTGATAAATCAATTCATTCGCACTACTCCGGGCAGGATTATCTATCACCAAACCATCGAATCGGTAATTAACAATTAGAAATCGGTAAGAGGTAAGAAGTAAGAGGTAACAGGTAATGGGTAATAACTGGCTAATAATTGCTAACAAATAATGGCGATCTAAGACAGAAAAATTACCCATTATTACTTAACAATACTGCGGCTCCGGTGTTACCGCTCGAAGTCGAAGGGCAGAAAAAGTTACCAATTACCAATTAAGTAGGTAGGTGAAAATAAACTTTCTTATGGGAAAGGCAATCTTGGTGCATTCATCTCCTAGCGAATGCTCTCTTTCTTGCTCAAGCTAAACCAACCCCACAAAATGCTTGTTGTTTTTTCCTTCTCGCTCCACTTGCTCGCTTACCCACTTACCAACAACCAACTACCAACACCTCGGCTGCCCGGTTCCTGAACCCTTGGGGTTTCGATCGGGAAAACCCAAATCGAACAGCAGAAAAAGTTACCAATTACCAATTACCACCACTCAGAAAAATGACAGAAAATAAAGAAATTGTTTTTCGCAATCGAGTTGTTGACAAAGGTCAGCTCAAAAAGTTAATTTCTTGGTCTTTCATGCACTACGGAACGGCCCGTACAGCGCAAATGGCCGATAAACTCAAAGACTTGGGTTTCCGGTTTGCAACACGAGCGGGAGTTTCGATTAGCGTAGACGATTTGCAAGTGCCGCCATCAAAACGATCGCTCCTAGATGCAGCCGAAGAAGAAATCCGCATCACCGAACAAAAATACACCAGAGGCGAAATCACCGAAGTCGAACGCTTCCAAAAAGTAATCGACACCTGGAACAGCACCTCAGAAGACCTCAAAGACGAAGTAGTCAAAAACTTCCGAGCCACAGACCCCCTGAACTCCGTCTACATGATGGCCTTCTCCGGGGCGCGGGGGAACATTTCTCAGGTGCGGCAGTTGGTGGGAATGCGGGGATTGATGGCAGACCCGCAAGGGGAAATTATCGACCTACCAATCAAAACCAACTTCCGTGAAGGACTCACCGTCACCGAATACATCATCTCCTCCTACGGTGCTCGCAAAGGCCTAGTAGATACAGCATTGCGGACGGCAGACTCTGGCTATCTTACACGTCGCTTAGTGGATGTGTCGCAGGATGTAATTGTCCGGGAAGTAGACTGCGGCACCCAGCGGGGAATTCGGGTGCGGCCGATGACAGACGGAGCAACAGTGCTGATTCCCCTCAAGGACAGGCTGCTGGGGCGGGTGTTTGCCAAAGATGTGGTGCACCCCAAAACCGGGGAAATTGTGGCCTACGGCGACGAAAAAGCCGTCCGAAATCAGCCAATTACTGAGGAGTTGGCGGGGGAAATTGGTAATTCTGGGGTGGGGGAGGTGTTTTTACGATCGCCCCTGACCTGCGAGTCTACCCGATCCGTATGTCAGCACTGCTACGGCTGGAGTCTGGCGCATTTGAAAATGGTAGACATGGGAGAAGCCATCGGGATTATTGCCGCCCAGTCGATCGGGGAACCGGGAACCCAACTCACCATGCGTACCTTCCACACCGGCGGCGTATTCACCGGAGAAGTCGCCAAACAAGAACGCGCCCCTACAAGCGGCGTAGTCAAATTCAAGAACTTGCGTACTCGATCGTTCCGCACCAGACACGGCGAAGAAGCACTGGTCGCCGAGAACAACGGCAAACTGGTATTTGAGGGCGACGGATTTGAAGAAGGGAAATCCGGGGCCAAAAATCAAAAACTGAAAATCGAACTAGCGATCGTCCAGGGTTCTACCCTGATGGTCAAAGACGGACAGCGCGCCATACCCGGCCAAGTATTAGCAGAAGTGCCGATCGTCGGACGCGCCGCCCGCAAAACCACCGAAAAAGTCACCACAGACGTAGCCTCCGACCTAGCCGGAGAAGCCAAATTTGCCGACTTAGTACCAGAAGAAAAAACCGATCGCCAAGGCAACACCACCCGCACCGCCAGCAAAGGCGGACTCATTTGGATACTCTCAGGAGAAGTCTACAACCTGCCCCCCGGCGCCGAACCAGCAGTGAAAAATGGCGATCGCATTCCCGCCGAAAGCGTCATAGCCGAAACCAAACTCGTCTCCGAACATGGCGGCGTAGTCCGCATCGCCGACCCCAGAGAAATAGAAATAATCACCGCCCAAGTCCTCCTCGACCAAGCAGTAGTCCGCGCCGAAAGCACAGGCGGCCGCGACCACTACACGATCGAAACATCCTCCAAACAGCGGTTTTCCCTCAAAACAGCCCCAGGGAGCAAAGTCATCAACGGGGAAGTAGTGGCCGAACTGCTCGACGACAGCTACCGCACAGCCACAGGAGGCATCGTCAAATACGGCGGAGTCGAAGTCCACAAGCGCGGCAAAGCCAAACTTGGCTACGAAGTCGTCAAAGGCGGCACCCTGCTGTGGATACCGGAAGAGTGCCACGAAGTCAACAAAGATATTTCTCTGCTGCTGGTGGAAGACGGCCAGTACGTAGAGGCCGGTACAGAAGTCGTCAAAGACATCTTCTGCCAAACCAGCGGAGCAGTAGAAATCACCCAGAAAAACGACATCCTCCGGGAAATTGTCATCAAACCGGGCACCCTCCATGTAGTAGACCGCCCCCCCCTAACATTAGGCGAAGGTCAAATTGTCAACGCCGGCCAAGAAATTTTCCCAGGCTTGGTTGCGGAGGAGTTGGGCTATGCCGAGTATATCGAAACCCCCGAAGGCCCGGCTTTGTTGCTGCGGCCCGTCGTGGAATTTCCCGTACCCGACAAGCCTCCCGTCCCTTCTCAGACGGCCCTCAACGAGTCGATTTCTTTGAAAGCAGTGCAGCGGCTTCCTTACAAAGATGGGGAACGGGTGAAGTCTGTGGAGGGATTGGAACTGCTGCGGACTCAGCTTATTTTGGAAATTGGTTCGGGGGCTCCGCAACTGGCGGCGGATATTGAGCTGTTGCCGGATGAGGAAGATGCTGCGGCTTTTGGGGCCGACGGTTCTGGGCCGGCTTGGGGTTCGGCTGAAGATATTGTTGCGTCGCAGGAGTTGGCGGTGGCTGGGGATGATGGGGGCCCCCCTGCTTCCAAGACTTTCCGCTTGCAGCTAGTCATTTTGGAATCGCTGGTGATTCGGCGGGATGTCTCTGCTGACCCGACTCAGGGAAGCACTCACACGCGGCTGTTGGTCGAGGATGGACAGTCGATCGCACCGGGAGCAGTAGTCGCCCGCACCGAGATTCTCTGCAAAGAAGCAGGTATCGTTCGGGGCATCCGTGAGGGGCTAGGCGAACCAGTGCGCCGGCTGTTGGTGATGCGAGATGCCGATTCTATTTCGATCTCTGTGGCGGGTACCCCGGATGTGAGTCCCGGTCAACTGCTGGTAGCCGGTACCGAAATAGCTCCGGGGGTTGTTCTGGAAGAATCCGGCCAAGTTGTGAAAGTTGTCCCTGCCTCGGAGACAGAACCGACCAAACTCTTGCTCAGGGTAGCCCGTCCTTACCGGGTTTCGGCGGGTGCAGTCCTGCACGTGGACGACGGCGACTTGGTGCAGCGGGGCGACAATTTGGTGATTCTGGTATTTGAGCGAGCAAAGACTGGGGATATCATTCAGGGTTTGCCGCGGATTGAGGAACTTCTGGAAGGACGGAAGCCCAAGGAAGCTTGTATTTTAGCCAAGCGCCCCGGCACAGCTCGTGTAGTTACCGATGACGATGTTGTGGAACTGGCGGTGATTGAGGATGACGGCCGGATTGAGGAGTATCCTTTGTTGCCTGGTCAAAATCCGATCGTTTCCGACGGACAGCGCGTAGGCGTCGCCGAAGCCTTGACCGACGGGCCTGCCAACCCTCACGAAATACTCGAAGTATTCTTCCACGTACTCAAAGAGCGGCAATCTACCTTTGAAGCAGCCTTAGAGAGTTTCCAACAAGTGCAGACATTTCTAGTAAACGAAGTGCAGTCGGTTTATCAGTCTCAGGGCGTCGATATTTCCGACAAACACATCGAGGTAATCGTCCGCCAGATGACCAACAAAGTCAGGATGGAAGATGGCGGCGATACCACCATGCTCCCCGGTGAGTTGGTGGAATTGCGGCAGGTGGAGCAGGTGAACGAAGCCATGTCTATTACTGGCGGGGCGCCGGCAGATTATACTCCCGTGTTGCTGGGGATTACTAAGGCCTCGCTGAATACTGATAGCTTTATTTCCGCTGCTTCGTTCCAGGAGACTACGCGGGTGTTGACTGAGGCTGCGATCGAGGGTAAGTCTGACTGGCTGCGAGGCCTGAAGGAAAATGTGATTATCGGCCGCCTGATTCCTGCGGGTACTGGCTTCAATGCCTATGAGGATGCTGGAGTCCAGGATGCGGGCTTTGATGGTGCCGTGTTTGATGACGACATCCACGATTTGCAGGAGGATGTGGTACTTGACGATCGCACTGCCCGTCGTGCTTATACGATCGAAAGCGGCTATGAAATTGGCCGCGGAGCCGATATTGAGCCTGATGAGGATTTTGAGGAAGTTGAGGTTGATGAAGATGAGTTTGTCCCTGAGTCTGAAGACGACGCTTTGGGGTCTGATGTTGACGATGATGATGATATTGGTTTTGATTTTGATGAGGATGAAGACTAATCTCGTGTTTTGAGATTGCATGAAACGAGTGAATGGTGTTGCGCTCGCTGAGGATAAGTTTGTTCCACGGGCGCCGCACACTCCTATTTCATGAGTTGAAAAATCTCAAATTTTTCCTCAGAAATTACAAGTCCGAACTCATAGCATTGTGCTGCAAGGACATCGAAAGGAAGAAGGAAGAAGAAAGATTCAGAGTTTAAGCAAACTTTGTAAATAAGAGAGTTTTAATTGTTTGTTGGTTTAAACAAACAATTCTTTCTTCCTTCTTCCTTTTTCCTTCTTCCTTCTTATTCCAATACCGTTCAGTTAGTGCTAAAAAAACCGCTCGTGTGTAGGTTGGGTTGAGGAACTAAACCCAACATTTTCGCTACAATTTCCCTTAACCCAACCGTATTGCTTCTTATTCCTTATTCATGTATGGTTCACTCAATCAGGCAGCAAAGCCTTGATTTGATTCACAAACTCTTGATGGTCTACCACAGGTTTAGAGATGTAACCGTCGGCACCGCTTTGATCCAGAAATGTTTCTTTATCACCAGCCATCGCGTGAGCCGTTACCAAAATAATCGGCAGCGAGGCCGTTTGGGGGTCAGCTTTGAGCAGTTGAGTAATCTTAATCCCGTCAACAGATTTGCCCTGGTACACGCTGCGCGAAAGAGACACATCCATTAAAATCAAATCAGCTTCGCCGTTGGCAGCAATCTTCATCACCTCTTCAACATTTTCCGTGTGCTTCACGGCTAAGCCCCCCCGCTTAGTCAGAATTTTGGAAAAAACCCGAGCATTAACCAAATCGTCCTCTACAATCAGAACGGTTTTCATAAATAAATATGGGAAGTATAGAAACTTTGTGACTTTAGTCCAAAGAGGAACACGGCACGGGGACTACATCCCCGTCAAAAATGCAGAGTTTTTAGCGCCATCAGCCGGGAACCCTGCAAAACCCGTATGTATATCCTTGAGCCACTAGCTGTGAGAGGGTTTACAGATGCCTAGAAGCATCCAGTACCATCATTTAGACTACTACACACAGACAGTTTAGTTCTTTTTTATCAAAAATTTGGGTTTAAAACCCTGTCCTTCTAGGACAGCTTTAATTTCTTAAAACTTTTTTCAAAAAGTCCGATAAGTTCCGATATCTGGGGTATAGTATAAAAGTCAAGGTCAAATTCGCAATGCCCTCGTGAAACAGGACATGAGACACACTTTTAGGCATAAACCGGGGGACGCAGAGCAGCGAAAACTCTTTAAACAGCTAGAGGCTGAATTCAGTAAGTCTTAAACCAGTCAAAACAAACTATTTTTAGGATTGTTAAGTAGGGTAGGGCATACCCAAACTCTAGATAAGTATTCTAGTACGCTTTTGGAGACAGACCCGCTGGGGTGGCTGCGAATCAGGCTCGTTAATTGGTAGGATTCTACGGTTGAAAAGTCGGAGTATTGCCGAAAGGACGCAACACTTAAAGGTTAGTCGCTGAATTAAGAATCCCCGCACCTTGATAGTCGGGGAGTGTCAAAACTAGACCTGGCACTGGTGAGAGTCTCAAGATTCTCAGGTAGCAGGTTTCTAGTACAATCCAGGACGGATGGACGACGCCTCGAAACCGGGTTTTTGATCGTTTCGGCGGGCTATAACGAACTCTTGCTATGAAAAAACCCGGTTTCTGACTACCCGTGCGTCCTGGACTATAGTATCCTCTGTTTCGGTCAAGCCTTCGGCTTCTACCATTTTAGATTTTAGATTTTAGATTTTAGATGGGAACTGATTGACTGGATATCCGTTTGGAACACGGGCCTACAGTTGCATTATTTTTTGAACTGGTATTAGATTCGGGAATGTGTGATAATTATTTTCCTTCCTTCTCATTAGAATCAAGCCATGTTTATTCACATACTCCCGTCGCCACAGCCTTTGAAGTAGCGAATCTAGCGGGGATTGTTGGAGATTCCTAATACTCAGTTTTAACCCCTCAAAACGGCTGAAAATATCCACGCTTGCGTTCATCAAGGGGATGTCAGACTAGGAGATATCGCCAGGAGAGCTTTTGACTGATGAATTCATCAATATCGGCATTTTTGACACTCTCAGCGAGTCAGGGCCACGCTGTATGGTTGAATAAGCCCAAAACTTGGACTTCACTCATAGTCCAGTCGCCTCTACACGCTCAGACCAAGTACCAGTACCAGAGATATTCCAATTCCGCTTACTTTTCTTTTTTAATAGTTTCGGAGTCCATCAGGCTTGCCAAAATACGGTAAGCTCGATCGTCTACCATTACTGCTTGATCCACGCTACGGCTGTACCGAGACGAACTCAATGCGGGGTTTCTCCTGAATAGAATATTTCTTCGTGTAGATGGTTATTCCTAATTGCAATTAAATTCTATCATGGATTGACGGGGACTCAAGTCCCTCGTGACGCTTTCCTAGGAAGAGCTAAAGCCTCACTACGTTCTGAGTTTCTGGCATTCCGTGCTCTCCTGTCTATTTACCTTCTCACGGCAGAAGGTAAATAGACAGGTAGGCGCAAAGGTCGGCAACATAGAGGTTAGGGTAAGAGTGGAGAGTAAGAGGCAAGTGTTGCCCGTCTTCGGGACTCTGATTCTGCTTTCACAAGTTAAGTTTATTTTTATTCTTCAACTGGGCGGTTGGGTCGAACTTTCGGTTCGCCTGCGGCAAAGGCTTTTCAATCGAGACAGGGAACCTCGGCATTATTGACAGAGGCTGTTTTCACTCAGGAATTAACGGACACAAGGACTCATGGCTAAACAACTCAACCTACTTTCCGGGCAAGTAATTTCTACGCCTCTGCACGCCGAGATGCAGCAATCGTACCTCGAATATGCCATGAGTGTGATCGTCGGGCGAGCTTTGCCTGATGTCCGCGACGGTTTAAAACCTGTTCACCGTCGAATTTTATATGCGATGCACGAACTCGGTCTGACGCCAGACCGACCTTACCGTAAGTGCGCCCGGGTAGTTGGAGATGTTTTGGGAAAATATCACCCCCACGGCGACCAATCGGTTTACGACGCTCTGGTACGCATGGTTCAGGAGTTTTCGAGCCGCTATCCTTTACTGGCGGGTCACGGCAATTTCGGTTCGGTGGACAACGATCCGGCGGCTGCTATGCGCTATACGGAAACTAGGCTGGCACCGATCGCCCACGAAGCTATGCTAACCCAAGTCGGCGATGCAACTGTTGATTTTACTGGAAACTTTGACAATTCGCAGCAGGAACCGACGGCGCTGCCTGCTCAGTTGCCGTTTCTGTTACTCAACGGCTGTACGGGCATTGCTGTCGGGATGGCAACTAATATCCCGCCACACAATTTGGGGGAGGTGGTAGACGGTTTAATTGCTTTGATTGAAAACCCGGAACTATCCGACGAGAAGTTGATAGAACTGATTCCAGGCCCAGATTTTCCAACCGGAGGGGAAATCGTCGCTACAGAGGGCATTGTTGACGCCTACACTAAGGGTCGAGGCAGCATTGCGGTCAGGGGTGTGGCCGGGGTGGAAGAGGTGCCAGGTAATCGCAAGGTGCGTACTAAAACGGCGATCGTGGTGACGGAATTTCCGTTTCAGGTAAATAAGGCGGCTTGGATTGAAAAGGTGGCGGAGTTGGTCAATGCTGGCCGCCTTGACGGTATTTCTGATTTGCGTGACGAGAGCGATCGCGAAGGCATTCGAGTGGTGATTGAACTCAAGCGGGAATTTACCCCAGAAGCGGTTCTGGCTCGTCTTTATCAACAAACTGACCTACAAACAAATTTTGGCGCGATTTTGCTGGCAATTGTCAACGGTCAACCCCGACAGTTGACGCTGAGACAATTGTTGCAAGAATTTCTGGATTTCCGGGAAGTGACTCTTACGCGCCGCTACAATTACGAGTTGCAAGCTGCAGAACGCCGCTGTCATATTGTCCAAGGCTTAATGTTGGCTTTGACAAATCTCGATACAGCGATCGACATTCTCAGAAATTCTCCTGACGGCACTACTGCTAAGCAAACTTTGCAAGTTCGCCTCAATTTGAGCGAAAGTCAAGCTGATGCGATTTTGGCGATGCCTATGCGTAGGCTGACTGGTTTGGAAAGGCAAAATTTGCAGTCTGAGTTTGATGAGTTGATGGCTAATATTCAAGAATTGCAGCGCTTGTTGAGCGACAGGCGCGAACTTTTGAAGGCTTTAAAGAAGGAATTTCGATCGCTCAAACGCAAGTACGCTGACCCCCGCCGCACTAAATTCGCCAATGGAACCGCACGCGCAGCAAACGCTGAATCACAATTTGCTGGTAAGAAAAATTCTGGGGTGAAGCAGTTGTCGCCGGCAACGATTCAGCCTAACTTATTGCCCGTTCTAGAGGCAGAGGAAACTATTGTTGAATTTTCGCACAAGCAGTACGTGCGGCGCTTGCCGGCTGGGGAAAAGCCACGCTCGAAAAGTCGCGAAAAATCGGTTTCAGCTTTAGAAAAAAATGAAGATTTTATTGTGACGGCAAATCTGACGAAAACCGATCGCACTTTGGTTGTCTTAACTCCTAACGGCAAAGCTTACCCGCTGAAAGTGGCCGACATTCCTAGTAGTAGCGCCAAAGACCGGGGAACGCCGATCGTTAGTTTGTTGTCGCCGAGTGCTACTAAAGAAAGTGCCGGTCGCGCTTTGTCGGAAATCACAGTTGCACACTTTATTTTGCCGGAAAATTCGGAAGCGGCAGATTTAGTAACCCTGACTCAGCAAGGGAAAATTAAGCGCTTGCCGATGCAGGAATTTGCTGATTTGACTAATCGCGGCGTTACATTGGTTAAACTCAAGGAGGACGATCGCCTGCGCTGTGCGAGTCTGGCTAAAGTCGGCGAGCAAGTGGCGATCGCAACTTCAGGAGGCCGAGTCCTCCGATTTGAGATTGATGATGAACAACTGCCGCCAATGGGCCGCGCGGCCCAGGGATCTCAAGTAACCAGGTTGCGGAAGCAGGAAGAGTTGGTGGGTTGCATCACTCTCGACGCGAACGACAGTCTGGTGCTATTTTCCGAGTTGGGTTGGGCAAAACGAATGCCTGCAGGTTCTGTCAGACTTACTAACCGGGGCGAAATTGGCACTCAAGCTTTTCGTTTCTCAGAGCCTAAAGATGCTTTAGTTGGCTTGCTGCAGGCTGTTCCGGGTACGGATGTCAAACTTTTTACTAATTCTGGCCGCCTGCTGCGATCGACTATTGATGCTATAGCTTTTTGGGGGAAAGATGCTGCGGGCGATCGGGTTTTTGACCTCAATCCAGGTGAAAAAATTATCAAAGTTATCAGCAGTCAATAGTCATTAGTCATTGGTCATTATTCGCTGTGCCTCGATTGAGACTTGGCCTTGTTGCCTTCGAGCGTCTACGTCCAATTCTATTCCCCATTAAGCCTTGTTCCCAGGCTCTGCCTGGGAATACATACCCGGAGGCTCTGCCTCCAATTCCCCAATCTAATATCTAAAATCTAAAATCTAAAATTGTTTAATGGCGCAAGTTGTATTAGAAAATATCTACAAAAGTTTTCCGCTCCGCCAAGGAGAACAGGAAAAAGAAGCAAACACCGTCGCAGAAAGTGTCTCGCCTATAGCCGATCGCCCTGCGTCTAACAGCGTTTTGCGGCGCATTAACCTAACGGTCGAAGACGGCGAATTCATGGTGCTGGTGGGGCCTTCTGGCTGCGGAAAAAGCACTTTGCTGCGCTCGATCGCCGGTTTGGAAGTTTTGACTGCCGGCAATATTTGGGTGGGCGATCGGCTGGTGAACGATTTGCCTCCTAAAGACCGAGATATCGCTATGGTATTTCAAAATTATGCTCTCTATCCTCACTTAACAGTTTACGATAATCTCGCCTTTGGATTGCGCCGCTCGGAAAGAGAGAAAGAAGAAGAAAGAAGGAAGAAGGAAGAGGGAAGAAGGAAGAAGGAAGAAGGGATAAGGGGAAAGATACAAGGAGAAGAAGAAAGCATCCAGAAGATAGAAACAATTAGGAAGAAGGTAGAAAAGGTTATTAATGATTTAGCTTCTAATTCTTTAAAAAATCCTCTAAGTTATCCTTGGTTTGAGGACTTTTTAGGAGGAGCGACTCGCAAGTTGCCTCCGGGTTTGCGCTATTTGTCGGAACGGGAAAAGGCTGTAGGAAAACGAGTGCGGGAGGTGGCTGAATTATTGCAAATAGAATCTCTTTTAAATCGCTTGCCGAAACAACTTTCGGGAGGGCAAAAGCAGCGGGTAGCTTTGGGTAGGGCGATGGCTAGAAATCCTGAAGTTTTTTTGATGGACGAACCGTTATCGAATCTTGATGCAAAATTGAGGGCCCAAACGAGATCGCAAATTGTGCAGTTGCAGCGACAGTTGGGAACTACAACTATTTATGTCACTCACGACCAAACTGAGGCGATGACTATGGGCGATCGGATTGCTATTATGAAGGTCGGCCAGATTCAGCAAGTAGCTCAACCTCTAGAGCTTTACAACAAGCCGGCTAATCTGTTTGTTGCTGAGTTTATCGGTTCTCCGCCGATGAATTTTTTGTCGGTGCAATTTACTGCTCCGTTGTTGATTTCTCACCCGCAATTTCGCTTTACTTTACCCGATATTTGGGCAAAAAGTCTACAACAATATGACGGGCGAGGGCTAATTTTGGGCATTCGGCCCGAACATCTGAGCATTAACCCTCCGGCTACCAAAAATCTTTCGGTACAAGTGGAAATTGTAGAGGCTTTGGGACACGAAACTTATTTGGGAGTTTGTTTGACGGATGCTCCGGCGGTGCGGATGCAAGTGCGGGTTCCTCCTGAGCGATCGATCCGAGTTGGCGAGGAGCTTTGGCTGGCCATCGCCCATGACAAAATTCACTTGTTCGACCCTGATACCGAGTTGGCTATTTTTCCTCGTTAGGCAAAATCATCAAGGTTGATCGACCGTTGTGACCGATATCACTAATCACAAGCTTGCATTTTTATCAAGGAATGTTATATTTATTTACATAAGCCTTACAAAAGTTAACGAAAGGAGTTCGCACTATGCAAGAACAAAAACGCAACGCTTGGAACTGGGGCTTCAGCGAAGGAGCCGAAAATTGGAACGGTCGTTTGGCGATGATTGGTTTCTCTGCCGCTGTCATCATCGAATTGGTTTCCGGTCAAGGTCTGCTTCACTTTTGGGGCGTGATGTAATTTTCAAGTTAAGACTTTTGTGACACTGCAAAGCTTGGGAGTTCCGTTACGGACTCCCAAAATTTTGACAGCGCGATGTGGGCCACAAATAGCCAATTGCTCCCTGCAGTTAGCAGCACAAAATTTAACAGCTATAGCTCAAACCGGGGCGGGGGGTCTCCCCCCCAAAAAAAGAGTGCGAATCACTCTTTTGGGTGATGCTAGCAAATTACTCTAGCGGATATATTCTTTCAAGATGCTGTTCCGGTTGGGATGGCGCAACTTCCGCAGAGCTTTAGCCTCGATTTGGCGAATCCGCTCGCGGGTGACGTTAAAGATTTGACCAATTTCCTCCAAGGTCTTCATCCGTCCGTCATCTAAGCCGTAACGCAGCCGCAGTACATCCCGTTCTCGAGGGCTGAGAGTATCCAAAACGCTTTCCAAGTCTTCCCTGAGCAAGTTTTTCGAGACTTGATCTTCTGGCGTTTCCCCGTCAGATTCAATAAAGTCTCCCAGACGCGAGTCTTCCTCTTTGCCGATCGGAGTTTCTAGAGAGATGGGCAACTGTGCGGACTTAGCAATGAACCGCAACTTCTCGATCGTCATCTCCATGCGGGTAGCAATTTCTTCTTCCGTAGGCTTGCGACCCATTTCCTGAGACAGGAGTTTGGTGGTTTTCTTGATCCGCGAAATGGTTTCGTAAAGGTGAACCGGCAGGCGGATAGTGCGCGATTGGTCGGCGATTGCCCGGGTGATGGCTTGACGTATCCACCAAGTTGCGTAGGTAGAAAACTTGTAGCCTTTTTCGTGATCGAATTTTTCAGCAGCCCGGATCAGACCCAAAGAGCCTTCCTGAATCAAATCTTGGAAAGACAAACCGCGATTCATGTATTTTTTGGCGATCGACACCACCAAACGCAGGTTTGATTGCACCATTTTCTCCTTTGCCCGACGGCCGACGTGAAGTCGGTGACGGAATGCAGGAAGTGCCATATCTACAGCATTCGCCCATTCGCTGTCTTTGGGTTCGCGGTTATACTCTTCGAGCAGTTGTTCTCGAACTCGCTCTAATTCCAGCAAATCTGCTATCTTGCGCGCTAGTTCAATCTCTTCGTCAGCTCGCAGCAGTCGAATCCGACCGATTTCTTGCAGGTAAAGACGAATAGAGTCTTCAGTATAATGCTTTTTCTTTGCCTGTGCCCGACGGCGGGCTTTGGCGCCTTTGCCAGATTTAGTGTCGTCCTCAGATTGAGAGTCCAAGAATTCTTCTCGATCGTCTTCTTCGTCGATAAAGAGTTCCAACTCGCTCTCAGGTAGAACGCTTTCGGCGCCCCGAAGCAACTCGAGTGTTTCCATTTCCGGTGTAATTGTGGTTGCGAGTACGGTGTTAGCCTGGATCATGCCGTCTTCCTCATGCTCCTGAATTAAAGAATAAATAACAGTGGAATAGTGTCTGTTTGTAGTTTAGACAAGTTAGCCAGTATTGACATTCCCGCAGGAAAAAATAGTGGGATTTTCGGTCTGCTAGCTGAATCTGTTACTGAAACTGCACCTGTTTTATGAGTCAAAGTTCGAGTTCCGGTTGGAAGCAGCCAGCGCATTCAATCGATCGCAGATTTTAACATCGCGACCTTGAATTGAGCTTGAGGCTTTTTCTTGCGGAGCGAGTTACCACATCATCTGCGATACCTTGCCCCCAGAAGCAAACCATGAAGTGCGATCGATCGCACTTCCAAAAATACTGGCTTTTTTACTCGGTACTTCGAGCTTTTACCCGTACAAGTTTTCCCGCACGGAACCCTCTAACTTTTGTATTGGAGGTGTCGAACTTTTGATGCCTTGCTTTCACTCTGGTTGTCAGACATGACAGTTGCACGGCAAATTTTCGCCACCTTGGATGCCGATCTGCTGCCTCAAATGCAACAGCAGAGGGTTGAAGCACCAAACGGGGAGAATCCGATCTTGCCAAGACCTTTCCGATTGTAGCCTTTCTCACAAAAAATGGAAGTTGTTTTCCATTGTTTGTCAAGAACTAGGAAAACTCTGTCAGCTTAGCTTGACAATACTAACTCATGTCCGGCTCTGCTAAATCCTGAGAACGGCCCGCAAAAACTTTGGCACGATCGAACGGCGCTGTTTTCTGCGTATATCTGGGTGAACGGCTGCGGCGTAGTTGGCCAGACAGTTAGCAGACAATTTTTGAGTTGCCCAAATTGGGACCAATACCATCCGTGTAGATACACCCATCATTACCCTGTTTCCCTGAATTGAATCATACGCAATCTGCGATTGAATAAAGCTCGTAGCTTTAGTTTTAAGCCGGCCACTCTAGATTAGAGACCGACTCTGACCCCAAATGAAGCGTTGCGGGTTGAGTAGTGCAACAGGGGCTTTCATTGTTAAGTTAGCTCAAATCTCAGAAATTGGCTTTAATTTTGACGTTAAATCACATTAAGTTCTTAACGTCACATTCTTATTTAAGCAGTTCGACACGAGTTTGTCGCGTCAGTGGCAAAAACCACCAGGATAAATTCTACTGAGAGTTAACCCGCCGCACAACTCTCGGCTGCGAACTTCTCTAAAATTTTTGGCTTTGGGTTCGCACTTGCGCGATCGCACGCTCTCACAAACAATACAATTCGACATCTCCCGCAAGTATAACTTCACGATTCCTTTAAATATATCGTGACAGTGTGAAGATTCCATAAACCCCTTTAATTAAATTTAGATAGCCTTCCCGAATTGTCTTGATAATTTCAAGCAGACGCAAAAAAATCCCCAGCGGACGTTGATGCAACTACCTGCAGATAATAACTCCGCCAGGGAAGAAAAATTTACCCAGTTAGCGATGTGCTTGCTATTGTTGGAGAAGGCATAAGCTGCAGGATGCGCTTAAAGATGTGGAGGGGTAGGACGCTGGTGCGATGCTCAAAATTTTGTTATTATTTACAGCGTGTCATCAGAAAGCGCCGATCTAGGTTTGCTCTCTAAATCATTCCTGGCTCCTAGCTCAGCAATGACGAGAGCGAAAATTGTCTATAAAGTTGATTATACTTGCTTACTATTGATGATTTCTAATAAAGCTTTATAAAAGACTTTGAAGCTTTTAGAACGATTCAATTCAGGATTCATATATTGAGAAATTTCGCTAGAGGCTTTATATTTTTCTAGTCCTCCCGGATGATATCCAGCTTTTTTCAGGACTCTTTCCAAAGCCTCCCATGTACCCCCTTTAATAGCATCGGGGTCGCGATACGGTTGTTGAGTAGCTAAATTGGGAGAGACTTTAGGGTAAGCTTGGCGAATTGCTTCAACCTCGCCGAAAAACCACGCTTCTAATTCTTCAACTACAATTCGATTTAAGACTTGGAATGATTTATCTTTTTGACAGGAAGATTTAGTGATTAATCCCGATGATCTTGCTATTATTTATAGTGGTTGTTTTAATTTAATACAATCTTCTCGAGCTTCATCTATTAAAATAACAATTTTCCAATCAGGGGGAAGCCATGCTTGATAACCTTTCAAACGGTTAGGCAATTTAGCCAGTAAATCGGTTTTCCCTCGAAAAGCATGAATTTTATAGGTAACAGTCGATGGCAATATTTTGGGTAAAATCTGGGTTAAAGCTGATTCTAGTGATGCTTCTTCCACTAAAAACTCAAGATGCAAAATCCTCACCTTCTCTTTATTTTAAGTGTAAAATCATTGCGGTGCACCCGCATTTTTAAGCGGATTTCCCACCTCAAAGAAATCTTCCATCCACAGCGAACCCAGTAAGGCACCGTGTTCCATAAATTGTTTTACTCCCTGCATATCTGCGGTTCTTTTTGCTTGAGTAAAACCTTTCTCATCTCGATATAATACCCATAATTCCTCTGGTTTCAAACTATCCACAAAAAAGGGAGAATGCGTTGTCACCATTAATTGAGTATTCGCAGAAGCAGAACGACATTCTTCTGCAAGCTGAGGTAATAATCTCGGATGTAAATGATTTTCTGGTTCTTCTATCCCCACTAACTGCGGGGGATTTGGGTCAAATAATACTATCAAATAAGCTAAGAGCTTTAACGTACCATCGGAGGCAATTTTTGCCAGAATTGGATGAGAAAAAGGAGCATCTTTAATTTCCAACAAAAGTCTGCCATCCTGCATGATTGATGCTTCGACTTTTTCGAGGCGTGGAATACGACCGGAAAGGGTTTTTAGTATTTCTTCTAACCGTTGGGGATGTTGTTCCTTGAGGTATTGGATAACATTTGGTAAATTATCCCCCGTGGCGGACAATCTTTCCTGTGCACCTGCTTCGGTAAGGCTGCGGGTATGATCTGCGGTTAAATATGATAAATACCAGCCTGTAATAAAACGTCTTAATGCACTAACACGGGGATGTTTGGCAAATTGTCCTAATGTATTTACTGCTAAAAATTCCGATGATTCTAATTTTTCGGTTATCCTTTCACCTTTTTCATCAGGACTTTCGCCACTAATGACTTGTCCTTCCCCTTTTTTGAAGTCTAAAAAACGAAAGGGTTTTCCTTTTCCAGATTGTCCGCGTCGCCAATGCAACCATTCTTCAGCAATGAAGGGACGATTATTTTCTTCATTTATAGCGAGATGATAGGTAATTAAAGGCGATGCGGATGTCTCTCGATATTTTAATTCAATGATAATGCAGCCTTCGCTGTCTCTGGTGCGTAATTCTCGAAATCTGCCCCGTCTATCCCAGGCTTTTCTTAGACTTTCGGTGAAACATTCGGATAGGAAAGCGAAAACATCGAAAATAGTTGACTTTCCGCTACCGTTGGGGCCTAAGAAGACAGTTAAGGGGGTGAGATTTTTGAGTTCGAGATTGTGCAAAGCACGGTAATTTTGGACTTTGAGATATTCTATACGGGGAATATTTTTCATCATTTCACCTCCTCAATTATAATCTCGGTTTTTTCAATCGTAATTTCTCCTTTAACGAACCGCGAAGACGCGAAGTGCGCGTTCGGCGAAGCCGTTCCCGAAGGGTAGGAAGAAAAGAGAAGAAGAAAAAACTAAAGTCCTGACTGCGAACTTAATTTAACCGCGAGACACATTACTGCTGATTCCGCAGGCGAGGGTTAACAAACTCGTTTAATCCTTCCCCCACCAAAGACAGTCCCACTACCATTAAAGTCATTGCCAAACCGGGAAACAAAGCTGTCCACCAAATGCCAGTAGGTAGCGCATCTAAAGCTAAACGCAAGTCGTGTCCCCATTCGGGAGTTGCTTCGGGAAGTCCTAATCCGAGAAATCCCAAACCTCCTAATGTTAAAATTGCATCGGCAGCGTTGAGTGCAAACAGCACCGGTACGCTCTGAATCACATTCAGAAACAGGTAGCGCGAAAGCACTGTCCAAGTGTCGGCACCCATTGCTCGCGCAGCTTCGACAAACAATTCGGTTTTGACGCTGACGGTATGATTCCTGACGACGCGGTAGTATTGAGGGATGTAGGAAATGCTCAGGGCGATCGCAGCATTCAAAACTCCTTTTCCCACTACAAACGCTAGCGTCAAAGAAAGCAGCAGCCCCGGCAAAGTATAAATTGTATCCATTAAAAATAACAGCACTCGATCGAGCTTACCGCCCAAATAACCGCTAACCAAACCCAGCGGCACACCGATAAACAAACTCAAAGCAGTGGCTAAAATTACCACGTGCCAAGCCGCCCGAGAAGCAAAAAGCGTGCGGGAAAACACATCGTAGCCGCTGCGGCTAGTACCAAACCAATAATTCGCCGACGGCGGTTCGTGGATGGGGTTACTCAAAGCCTCGGTAGGATTTTGCAGCCATCCCCAAGCTTGCATAGCTGGAGACAAGGTTGCTACCAATATAAACACGGCAGTTATTGTCAAACCTGCCCACATCATTTTCATTGACAGGCTTGACGGTGAGGCACTGTTGAGAAATCGCGGGAGTCGGAGGCGGCTTTGAGCCATAATGACGATCGACCTATATAAGACTTTTCGATTTTAGTAGCACTCAGGCGAAAAAACCCGGAACAGTCAATCGATTTTAGATTTTAGATTTTAGATTTTCGATTGACCCCACGGATAAATGCTCTTTCTTGAGGATTTTCGATTTGGGATTGATTCCACGGATAAATCACGTGGCGGATACCCTCAAAAAATTCCTGGTCAAAAATCCTCTTTCTCATTCGCCAAACACTCGTGACAAACCGGGTTTTTTCGCGCGATGGGGCTACAAAAAAATCGGTTTCTCCCCTGCACGAGACTGGCGCGCAGGGGAGAAACCGGGTTTTTGGCAGGTGGGACACAAGTTGAGTTTAGGAAAAATCTCTCTTGGCACACCTCCAATCTAAAATCGATCGAATTCCTACAAATTACTGGCAATTAACTCTCGGTACTGGCTTTTCGGCTTAACTCCTTTGAGCTCAGCTACCAAATCTTTGTCTTTGAAATACTGAATCGTCGGCGTACCAATCACGCCAGCATTTTCAGCAATTTCTGGATCTTCTTCGATGTCAATTTCCACGTAGTGGATTTTGCCCTCGAACTCATCTACTACTTTGCTCAAAATCGGCTTGAGGCTGTGGCAAGGCCCACAACTCGGAGAGGCATATTTGACTACAATCAGTCGATCGCTATCGTGGAACAACTTCCGCAAAGCATAACCTCCTTCATGGCGCGTGTCTTGGATATCAAAGTTCTCGCTGGTTTTGCGTACTTTTGGAGATTCCGGCGCTGCTGTGGGTTGCTCGGATGCCTCGGTTTGATGGAATTCCTGCGTTAAACCGTTGACTGACAGCCAACGTTCTGCCAGCATCGCCCCCATACAACCGCTGCCTGCTGCAGTGATTGCTTGGCGAAACTCGTGGTCTTGCACGTCGCCGACGGCGTAAACTCCCTCGACGCTGGTTTCTACCGAACCGTGTTTGGTAACGATATAACCTATTTCGTCGAGTTCTAGCTGACCTTGGAACAGTTGGGTGTTGGGAGTGTGACCGATCGCGTAAAACAATCCTTTCACCAACAAATCGCTCTGGGCGCCCGTCACGATATTTCTAAGTCTCACCCCGTCCATTTTGCCGCCCGCTTCGCCCAAAATATCCAGTGCTTCGGTGTTCCAGTGCACGGTAATTTTGGGATTGCTCAGCACTCGGTCTTGCATGGCTTTGCTCGCGCGCATTTGATCGCGCCGCACCAGCATATGTACGTGAGAGCCGTATTTTGTCAAATAAATAGATTCTTCCGCTGCGGTGTCGCCCGCGCCGATTACAGCTAAGTCTACTCCTTTAAAAATTGGGGTAGCGCCGTCGCAAATCGCACAGGCCGAAATGCCGTGACTCCAAAATACGTGTTCGCTAGGCAGCCCCAGCCTTTTCGCCGTCGCGCCTGTAGCGATTACTATGGTGTGGGTTTTGATTTCTCTGTCTTCCGATCGCACTGTAAACGGACGCTTGGTCAAATCCACCGAAATTACATCTTCTGTGTATAATTCGGCACCCCAGCGCGCTGCTTGAGCTTTCATCCGATCCATCAGTTGCGGCCCGGTGATGCCTTCGGGGAAGCCGGGAAAGTTTTCGACTTCTGTGGTGGTCATCAGTTGACCGCCGGGGACGCCTCCCATTTGGTAGCCTTCAAAGACTACGGGTTTCAGGTTTGCCCTCCCGGCGTAGATTGCTGCTGTGTAGCCTGCTGGGCCTGAGCCGATAATTACTAGGTTTTCTACGGTTTCGTTGGTCATAGCTATTTAATTAAACTCATAACGACTTCGTTTTACTAATTCTAGCAGAGTTCGAGCGAGTTTGGTTGGATGCCATTGGGCGATCGAGCATCTGTATCTATTGTTGAGGGTCGATCGGTCTTCGGGGCAATTCCAGCTACTTTAATAAGCAAAAACAATCTAAAAGTCGATTTAGTTTTAAATGTTCGATCTATTTTAAGGGCTGAAATCTTAAGCAAATCTAAAGACGACCGAAATTATTGACTTCATCAAAAAAATGGGCGGAGCGAAGCGGAGGGCCCAAACCCCGTCACTTCGGCTACCCTTCGGCTACGCTCAGTGCAAGGCGAGCGTGCATCGCCTTTTAGGACGGCTTTACATGAATTTTTGTTAAGGTATACCATTTCACACAAGACGTGCTAGTCTGTGAAATAGCGTAGTTAAGGTCAGCATGACACTAAAAGCCTTCAGCTATCGATTCTACCCAACGCCGGAACAAGAAAGTTTGTTGCGACGTACTTTGGGTTGTGTTCGTTTGGTCTACAACCGTGCTTTAGCCACAAGAACGGAAGCTTGGTACGCAGAACAGAAACGGGTAGGCTATGCTGAGACTTCTTCAATGTTAACCGAATGGAAGAAAACTGAAGAACTAGATTTTCTGAACAAAGTTAGCTGTGTGCCATTACAGCAATGCTTGAGACATTTACAAACGGCTTATACCAACTTTTTTGATGGGCGGGCACAATATCCTAACTTCAAAAAGAAACGCAATGGTGGTAGTGCAGAATTTACCAAGTCAGCATTCAAATTCAGAGATGGACAAGTCTACCTAGCAAAAAGCACACAAGCGTTACCAATTCGCTGGAGCCGGACACTACCTGATGGTTGCCGACCATCAACTATTACAGTAAAGCTTGCACCATCAGGTAGGTGGTCAGTTTCTCTGCTGGTGGATGTTGAAATTGAAGCATTACCCAAAACAAATAATCAAGTCGGTATCGACCTGGGAGTTACAAGCTTGCTCGCTCTTAGCACTGGTGAAAAGATTGCCAATCCCAAAGGATTCAAGGCAAAATATCGCAAACTTAGAAGAGCGCAAAAATCTTTAAGTCGCAAGCAAAAAGGGTCAAACAACCGTCACAACGCACGGCTTAAAGTAGCCAAAGTGCATCAAGAAATCACTGATGCAAGGAAAGATAATCTTCACAAGTTAACAACACGGTTGGTGCGTGAAAACTTGCGCCATCGCCGTAGAAGACTTAGCTGTGAAGAATATGATTAAAAATCCCCAACTTGCGCTTGCCATAAGTGACGCAAGTTGGGGCGAATTGGTCAGACAACTTGACTACAAGTGCGATTGGTACGGTCGTACTTTAATTAAGATTGACCGATGGTTTCCGAGTTCAAAACGGTGTGGCAATTGCGGACACATCGTTGAAAAGTTGTCGTTGAATATCCGGGAATGGGAGTGTCCTAATTGCGGGACGCACCATGACCGAGACATCAACGCAGCAAAGAACATTTTGGCGGCAGGGCTTGCCGTGGCAGTCTGTGGAGCGACTGTAAGACCCGAACAGAGTAAATCTGTTAAGGCTGGTGCGAAATCCCCGTCAGGGACGGAAGCAGAAACCTAAGTCGTGAGTCTTAGGAATCCCCGTGCGTTTACGCCGGGGTGGATGTCAATCTCAATAATTTTACCTATTTACTTGCTTTGAGGCTTGTGGTACGATTTTCACAATCCAGGGGCATTATGACTAATTTAAGTTTTTGAGGCTGAAAGCTTTTAAAATCGTAAAATTAACGAATTCGCAAATGTAAGAAGTACAATTTTTTATGCAAAATCCGCATTTTATGGTTTAAGAATTGTAACGGAGATTTTGCCAAGTTTGACAAAATACAGTATTTGTGGTATGCAAGGTGCAAGCGGGGGGAAATTAGAAGGAAATTTTTAACCGCTTTGGAAGCACAGGCGGGACGCCCGTGCCACGATAAACATAGAATTTTGTAATTGTGTCTAGATGGATAAAATCAAGATATTGTTTGTGTGCAGTCAGAATAAGTGGAGAAGTTTGACTGCCGAGAAGATATGCCAGAAGGTTAGCGGCTACAGTGTGCGATCGGCTGGAACGGAAAAAGGTGCAAGAATTAGAGTAACTGAGGGTTTGCTGGGCTGGGCAGATTGGATATTTGTGATGGAGAAGAAGCATGGCGATCGACTTCGCAGCAAATTTCCCGAAAGTCTCGAAGGCAAGAAAGTTATTTGCCTGCAAATCCCGGACAATTACGAATATATGGAACCCGAGTTAGTCGAGCTTTTGCAGGCGAAACTCCATCCCTATATGGAAATGCCAGATAACGAGATAAATTTTATGCAGCGAGTTTTGGAACCGGAAGTGATGGATTCCTTGGAAGAGGCGATCGAATACGATTCGATGGACTTTACTGAGGTTAATGCTGCTTTTGCTCAGAGTGCGGCGGCGTTGGGGCCGGTTTTTGGAAACGTTTTGGATGCGGGGACGGGTACGGCGAGAATTCCGATCGCACTTTCTCAACTCCGGCCAGCATGGAAATTGACTTGCATTGATTTGTCGGCAAATATGCTGAAAGTCGGGGCCCAAAATGTGGAAAAGGCGGGCGTGCGATCGCAAATTAGTCTCGAATTAATCGATGCTAAGGCCATGCCGTATCCAGACAGTTATTTTGACATGGTGATTTCCAACAGCATTATCCACCATTTGCCCGATCCGCTGCCGTTTTTGCAGGAAGTCAAGCGGGTGTTGAAGCCGCACGGAGCAATTTTTTTGCGGGATTTGCTGCGGCCAGAAAAAGCGGAAATCAGGGATAATTTAGTCAATCTGTATGCGGGAGATTGCAACGCGCATCAGAAACAGTTATTCAGCGATTCGTTGCAAGCAGCATTTACGCTGGATGAAGTTGAGGAGATGATCCAAAATGCCGGGTTGGATGGGTTGAGAATTTATGAATCTTCAGACAGACACTGGACGGCGGAGCGTGCTTGGTGCGAGTCTTTGTAGAAAGAAGTTGCTGGGAAAATTTTAGGTAAAGCGCGATCGACTGCGAAGAGCGAGTTGGTTTTTTCAGTATGGTAATGGAATTACGCGACGCATGATATTGCCGCTAATGTCTTCATCGCAATACTCAAGTAATTCGGGTTCCCAGTAAGCAGTTGCTAAAGTTAACCAACCGAGAAAAAAGCCAACTCCACCACAAATGAAGCATCCACCATCTCCACCTCTGAATCGATATTTTTCGCTAATTATCTCACAATCGTAAGGATTTTGGGCAATGTGAAGTCCGAAAAGGTTGGGCTGCAAATGGAGTGTCCAGTCGGCTCGATTGTCAGTTGGGTAGAAATCGCTTGGGCAGAAGTCTCCCCAGCGAAATAGAGTTGTGTTTCCTGCAGCGCAGGCATACTCCCATTCATCGAAAGTTAGCAAACGCAGCCCTTGGGCTGCCAATTCAGTCGTGATTTCTTCCTGCGTCTTGCTAATAATTTGCCAAGCCGCAACCGCACCATCCTTACCGCCCTCGAATCCGTATCTATTGCCACGATTAACGCTCGAACTTTGTGGAAACTCTTTTAATAAATTCTGAATTTTAAGTTCATCGGAACCGATCGGCTCAAAACCAATCTTTGTTGGTTGAATTTCTACAAGCATCGGGGAAATTGTCACCTTTCGAGGAGGTGTAGTGACGCTTTGTACGTAAGAGTAGATGTCTCGATCGATCTCATACTCCTCAGAACTATTTTGAAATGATTCAATTTGCTCGTCTGTCGGGCGAAAGTTGCTGGCTTCGTATCCGACTTGAACTTCGCCTCCTGGCATCAGAGAAAATAAAGCTCCTCCATACTCAAAAATGGCAATAGAGAGTTCGGGGCCGCCATCAGGGTAAAATCGCAAACCTTTAAAAATTACTGACTGTGGCAGATGTGCTGCTAATTCCTGTGAGTAGCGATTTTTTTGTTCTTCGCTCAAATTTTGCCATTCCTGCAATTCCATAAGCCAAAAGTTCCTCAACTAAACCTCTTCTACTTATCTAATTTTATAGCATCTAAAATTACTCGATCGCGCCCTTGGTGTTTAGCTTGATAAAGCGAACGGTCTGCCGCTGCAATCAGGTTTTCCTGGGAAGTTTCGGGCTGAGGAAACGTGCTCGCTACCCCCAAACTCAGCGTCACGAAAGAACACACCGCTGAATTAAGGTGTTCGATTTCTAGTTCTTTGACGCCCACTCGAATTCGCTCTGCAATCCAAACAGCTATTTCAGACGAAGTGCGGGGTAAAATTACCGCAAATTCTTCACCTCCGTAACGAGCTACCAGAGTCTCCTCCGAAACTTCGCCTGCTGAGTAATGTACAGCCTCAACAATAGTTTTGGCTACCTGCTGCAAACAAGCATCTCCCGCCTGATGTCCGTAAGTATCGTTGTATGTCTTAAAAAAGTCAACATCGCATAAAATTAAAGAGAGTTCTGCTGCTGCTTCTCCCAATTCTTGCCATTTTTTCTCTAAGTATTCGTTAAAACAGTGGCGGTTGGCAACCTGAGTTAAGCCATCTAAGTTGGCAAGGCGATACAATTCGGAATTAGCTGCTTTTAATTGAGAATTAGCTGCTTCTAACTCGGATTGCGTGAGCGATAAATTGTAATAAAGTTCGCTCATAGACCAAGTAGCTTGCTGGTGAATTTGGGATAAAGCTACCCAGAGTTGATGCACGTCTAAAAGTCGGTAAACTTGAGGTTCTAACTGCACAACAATCGGCTCGTAAAGCAGTTCCGGCGGTCGCTGCACGGATCGCTGCGCTGCCATGACAATTAAGGCTACTCCTGGTAAAATCAAAATATCGGTTTGAGCTATTTGATACAAGGCTATAATCGGTCTGCAAGCAAATATATCTACTCCGTAAGGGCGGCTCATGCGTTCCATAAATCGCCGACGCGATATCATCCCTAAAAATTCCCCATTTACGGTCAAGATAACTCCCGGAAGCAGCGGGTGAGATTGAAACAACCGAGCTACTTCTTTGGCTAGATATGAGGAGTCAACCTGAAAATTGAATAGAGCCAGATCCTTAAGAGTAGACTCTAAAGATAAATTTTGGGGTGAGTTTTCTGGCGAGTTAGAGGGCTCAATAAATTCAACAGACACAGCGCAGATCCGAATAAACAATAAACCAGCAACACAGCTAGTGTCAGCTATTAAATTATATAATTATTTATTTATTACCAGTGACCGTATTCTTTACTACACTATTTATTTAATCTGCGTTAGTTTCTGCCGTGCCTGCATTACATTGATTCATCCTCACTCAATTATAGATTTATATTTATTGAATTATTACTCCATTTTTGACTCTGGGTTTTTTGCGCCGTAAAAAAAACCAGTTTCTGCACGAGTGCTCAGCTCATTCGCGGGGCACAAAAACTCAAGAAACCTGGTTTTTAAACCCTTGTCGAGGCTGTAACGAGGTTTTGCGTAAAAAAAACGTGGTTTCTGCCCCTGTCCTCAACTCAAAACTCACAACTCCCTCACCACCCCCAAGTTCCTTCCCCTCCCTTAAACGGGCCGACAATATCTTTGGTAATCCAGCCACCGTAAAAATCCCCTGGTTGAGATTGCACTAATTCCCCGTCCACATAACAGGCATCCATCTTGCTCGGATAAAAAGCCACATAATCTTTAATAGCTGCAAAAACCTGATTAGGATTGGGATAAAACCAAGCAGCATTTACTACTTCTTTCGACTCTACCGTCACAGTGTAATAACCGGCTTGTCCCTTCCACTCGCACCAAGAGCCTCGTAAAGTTTTGTGCAAATATTCCATTTTGATGTCATCGGGGCAGATATAGTAGGCAGGAGGGTGACTCGTCTCCAATACCCGCTGAGGACGGCGCGTGTCGGCGATCGTCACTCCATTAAAAATTATCTGTACGTGTTTGGTCGATTCCTCAAGCCGAGGGGGACGCGGGTAATCCCAAACAGACTCTTGACCAGGGCCGGGCTCGATTCGATCGAAGTTCATGTGCACCATCTCCCCTCCAAAAAACACTTAGCGACTTAGCATTACAATTTAATGTACCCTTAATCGAGTCGCTGCTTCAGACCAACCAGCTTTTTTCAACTCTTCACAATATGAGTATTCGCGGTATAGATGTTTCCGACTACCAGCCCAATGTCAATTGGCCAGCAGTTGCGCGGGATGGTATTACCTTCAGTTTTGTCAAATCGACCGAGGGTGCAACGTTCGTTGCCCAAACTTTCGCTCGCAATTGGGCGGCGATGAAAGCGGCGGGGATTCAACGCGGTGCTTACCACTTTTTTCAACCTGCAAGCAGCATTCAAGGGCAAATAGATTTGTTCTTGAAAACTGTAAAACTCGAAGCGGGGGATTTGCCCGCAGTCTTGGATATCGAAACTACAGGCGGTTTGACTGTGGATCAATTGTGCGATCGAGCCGCAATTTGGCTAGAAGCCGTCGAAAAAGCCACCTTGATGCGACCGATTATCTACACCTACCCCGGTTTCTGGGACAACCTGGGGACAAAACGGTTTGCCGATTACCCGCTGTGGATTGCTCACTATACCACTGCTGAGGAGCCTTGGGTTCCCGGCGGCTGGAAAACTTGGACTTTTTGGCAGTACAGCGACAGCGGCAGCGTCTCTGGCGTATCGGGCAATGTAGACACCAATATTTTTGAAAGTGTCCGAGAAGGCGCCGTAAGTTATAAAGTTGCAGACATCCAGAGGGAATTAAGAATTAAAGGTTTCTATCAAGGCGCGATGGACGGTAAATTTGGAGCCAACACCACAGCGGCGCTCATCTCGTTTCAGAAATCTCAAGGTTTGAATGCAGACGGCATTGCCAGCCTCAAAACCTGGGCCGCTTTGATGCGAAAATCTCCCAAAGTAGTTGTCCCCCCTCCAGCGCCGACACCCGCTCCGCGGCCGACACCCGCTCCGACACCCGCTCCGACACCCGCTCCCATATCAGGCGTGCGGCTGACTCAGGTATTCTCGTCTTATCAAGCTAAGGCTAGCCAAGATACTGCCTTAATTTGGCTGCAAAGTCAAGTTTCTACCTCTGTTTTAGGGGAATTTGCTCAAAAATGGCGGGCAACCACCTTACCTCAAGACACTAATTTGCGATTGATAGATGTCGGCAAATTTTATCGCGGTTTAGCAGAACAAGACCAAGCTTTAGATTGGCTGCAAAAACAACTTTCTCCGGCTGTTATTGCCGAGTTTGCACAAAAATGGCGCTCTCAATCTATTGTCACTAATTCTCCGATTCGGCTGATAGATGCGTGCAAATTTTATCGGGCCGCACCCCAGCAAAACCAGGCTTTAGATTGGCTGGAAGGGCGAATTTCCCCGGCAATTCTATCGGAGTTTCTTCGCAGGTGGCAGAATGCCACTCGGTTATAGATTATAGATTTGAGATTGACTCTACAGATGAATCTTGCGATTTTAGATTTTATATCATGTCCGATCGAGTGACCGCGATTAAAAGGGCGGGTTTTTGAGATGGTCAATTATTGGCCGGTATTGTTGGTGAACCCGCCCCTACCGTATTAGGGGTAATCGACCGGACATAATATTAGATGGGAACTCTACTCTAAAGATGAGTCTGAGGGCGATCGATTAGATTTTAGATTTGAGATTGACTCTACAGATGAATCTTGGGATTTTAGAGTTTTTTAGATGGAAACTACTCTAAAGATGAGTCTGGCGGCGATCGATTGGAGATGTGAGCTTTTTGATTGGAGATTGACCGAAAGCATCGAGGATACAAGCCCCCGGATTCATTCCGAAAGCAGACTCAGGACCCAGAAATAAAAAACCTGTATCCGAGAAACTTGCCCCCCGAATTTATCCGTGGGGTCAATGCTTCAATTCTAAAATCTAAAATCTAAAATCTAAAATCGCGCAATCGATTGACTCCCCATCAAAATTCGTCAAATCCTCTCCCTCTGTGCCCGCATCCCATCGGACTCTCGAACATACTCTCGAACATAACAGACAATCTCTCGCTTAGCTACAGCTTACTCGCATCTTTGACGGCAAGAGAATTATCTGATAAAGTTATAGCGACTATCAAGGTTTTTTAATCTTATTGGGAAAAATGCAGGGCCGTGCCGAGTTTGTAAGCTGCGCCGAAAATAGCGCCTGCACTCCAATTACCCGCGATCGAACATTTAAAACTAAGCGGGCAGCCTGTAACAATTATATCTATGGAAATCCCCTTTAACATCACCCAGTTGATGGTCATGACCGTCATCTGTGGCATCAGCGCTCAAGTTCTCGCCGCTTATCTGAAAGTTCCGGCGATCGTCTTTTTGCTGTTGTTTGGCATTTTAGCCGGTCCAGACTGCTTCGGAGTGCTGCACCCCAATCTGCTGGGCAGCGGTTTGGAAGTTATGGTATCCCTTTGCGTAGCCTTAATTCTGTTTGAAGGCGGCTTGAATTTGGAATTGCGAGACTTGGGCAAAGTTTCCGGCAGCATCCGCAATTTAGTTACGGTAGGCACTTTAATTACACTAATTGGCGGCGGAATGGCCGCACACTGGTTGGGGGAATTTCCCTGGCCGATCGCATTTCTGTATGCTTCTCTAGTAGTCGTCACAGGCCCGACAGTAATCGGCCCTTTGCTCAAACAAGTATCCGTTGACAAAAAAGTTGCCGCCTTGCTAGAAGCAGAAGGCGTTTTAATCGATCCTGTCGGGGCAATTCTGGCAGTATTGGTGCTGAATATTATTTTGAACGGCAATGCTGATTTGCTGGTTGTGTTCCGAGATTTAATCGTCCGACTCTTAGTTGGCGCAGTCATCGGAGTTGCGGGAGGTTGGCTGCTGGGATTCATTCTCAAGCGATCGCAATTTCTCTCCGAAGACCTCAAAAACTTAGTAGTGTTAGCCGGTTTGTGGGGATTTTTCGGCTTAGCAGAAGAAATCCGCAGCGAATCGGGACTGATGGCAACAGTCCTCTCCGGCATCGTCCTCAGAGCCGCTGCTGTGCCGGAAGAAAGGCTGCTGAGGAGGTTTAAAGGTCAACTCACAGTCCTGGCTATTTCCATGCTGTTCGTGCTGCTGGCGGCCGATTTATCCCTCGCTAGTGTGGTCGCCCTCGGTTGGGGAAGTTTGTTTACAGTTTTAGCTTTAATGTGGGTAGTGCGGCCGATCAACGTTTGGCTGTGTACTTGGAACAGCGGACTGAATTGGCGGCAGAAATTATTTGTTTGTTGGGTAGCGCCGAGGGGAATTGTCTCAGCGTCGATCGCATCTTTATTTGCAATTTTGCTCACTCAGCGGGGCATCAACGGCGGCGACTCGATTAAAGCCTTAGTTTTCCTAACAATTATTATGACAGTTTTCGTCCAGGGACTAACCGCCGGACGGATCGCTCAACTGTTGGGCATCACCTCAAAATCCGCAACCGGTGCTGCAATTGTGGGTTCAAATCCTTTGAGCAGATTAATTGCTCGCTTGTTTCAAGAACGCGGAGAATCGGTGGCAATTATCGACACGAACCCGGAAGCTTGCGAACAAGCAGAACGAGAGGGTTTGCGGGTGTTTTTGAGCAGTGCTCTCGACCACAGCGTGTTAGAAGAAGCGGGACTGGAATCGATGGGAACTTTTTTGGCAATGACTAACAACGGCGAGGTAAACTTAGTGTTAGCTCAGCGAGCAGCCGAAGAGTTTGCACCGCCGAGGGTTTTGGCAATATTCCCCAAAGATCCGCAAGCAAATACGCCTGCAAATCCGACTAAAATCAATCAAGCTTTTGTCTCGGATTTGTCGCTGAAGGATTGGAACGAATATTTAAGCGACGGCGAAGTGAAATTGGGGGAAACTGAGTTAAAAAGTGAGGGATTGGAGTTTCAGATTGCTCACTTGCAGGCTTTGGTTCAGGCTGGGGAGTTAGCGCCATTGCTGCTGGAAAGGCAAGGATACTTGCAAGTAGTGTCGGCGACCCAGATTTGGCAAGCGGGCGATCGAATTATTTATTTGCTGTACGATCCGACACCGAAATTGTTGAAAAGATTGTCTGGTTCGTCTCAGTCTCGTTTAACTTTGGAAAAGCATCAGGTAGTGGAAGAAGTTCCGATTCCTCCTCCGGTTTTAGAGCAGGTTTTGGAGTCAGCGGAAATAGCAAAGGATGCTAAAGTTTTGCAACCGCCAGTTTCGCGGTAAGAGGAATGATTTTATGACCGCAGAAGGTTCGTATCAAGCAAACACGTACAATCTGGAATTTGAGGGAGAAATCCAACGGTTAAAAGCTCAAGTTCTCCTCAGTTGGGAAAAGGAAGCGCGCACTTTAAAGTGGTTTGGTTTAGCCGACGGGATGAATGTTTTGGAAGCTGGTAGCGGGCCGGGATTTTTCACCGAAAAACTGTTAGAATTGCTGCCAAACAGTTCGGTAACAGCGGTAGAAATTGACCATGTACTGCACGAAAAAGCAGTAGCATATTTGCAGGACAAAGGGGGCGATCGAGTAAATCGCATCCAAGCATCTATTGCGGATACTGGTTTGGCGGCTAACACTTTCGATTTTGCGATCGCCCGTTTGCTGTTCGTTCATCTCCCAGAGCCCGTCGCAGCAGCTAGAGAAATATTCCGCATCTTGAAGCCTGGGGGAAAACTGGTGATTATTGATAGCGATGCGGATCTGTTTTGGCTGACAAATCCGCCTTGGTCAGTCGAGATTGTCCGCGAGAAATTCAAGCAGGCGATAGCATCGCGGGGCGGCAATTTATGCGTCGGGCGAAATCTGTGCCGCATTCTCAAAGAAGCTGGGTTTGTTAGCGTTGATTTAGAAGCGGTTGTCAGCCACAGCGATATCATGGGAATTGAGGCGTTTCAACCTTTGCTTGACTCCGGGCCCATTTTGCAAATGGTCAAACAAGGGTTGATTTCAGAGTCGGAAATAGAAAGCTATCTGATTTCGCGGGATGAGTTTGTAGCTGCGGGCGATCGATCGATGATGAGTTTTTGGTTGATGGCTTGTGGGGAAAAAAATCAATAATAGGGCTTACCCAAAATGGTTCGAGCCGCTATTGCTAGAAGCTTTAATAAGGATCATGATAGTCAACAATATAGATTTTTTTGAAAAAGATGTCGAGTTGTTTCCAAACGGCTCCGTTCATGATGCCATACTTGCCCAGGATACCATCATTCAGGACATTCCCTGTACTGGCAGTCGCAGTGTTGTTTTCTACTCTTCTGGACAGCTTAAACTCTGCTGGCTGTCCTCGAAAACTATCTTAGATGACATTCCATGCGCTAGTAATTCGGTACTCTACCTGCATGAAAATGGTCGGTTGTGGAATGTGTCGCTTGCTTCAGATTACCAGATAAACAAAGTTTTGTACAGGTCAGGTAGCCGTATCACTTTTGATGAAACAGGAGAATTGCTGGAGTATTCTGAGTCACTAGATATGGATCAATGGGTTGAGGGATTACCTGGCAGTTCACAGTTTGATCTGTGGCGATATGCCGACGGTAGACCCAGTTTAATTGTGCTATCATCGAGTCATGTGATTCGTGGAAAAGAATATCCACGCGGTGCAGAAATATTTTTGAATCAGGATGGAGAAGTTATCGATTGGCAGTTAGTCGATTTAGATTCAGGACAGCGTAAGCAGCGAGTGTCTGGATTCTTCCAGGTTGATTGGCTGTAACTGCTATTAGAAACAATCGCGTGTTCTTAGGCAAAAAATCGATAGATGATGAGTTTTTGGTTGATGGCTTGCGGGGAAAAAAGCAATAAAATTAAGACACATATTTCACACAACATTAATGTTCCGTCGCAGCACAATCTCTAGCACTCTAGCTAAATTCCCAGCTAACAAAGCCAACTTATTTAATACTAAACCAGGAAAAATTTAACAATAAATTATCCCCTCAGCATGAGGTTAAAGCTGCACGTATAACTCTAGAATCCTATCATATCAAATCCCGTAGCCTCGTCCTGCTAAAATCGAGTCAACAGTCAGCAATCACGGACGGTGCAACCGGACTCGATCTAATTCATCTGCGTTAATCTGTGTCGATCTGCCCTCATCTGCGGTTAAAAAAAGACAATGTATTAACTGCAGATGACAATGGATTGACGCAGATTCACGCCGATGAAGAGAAGAGAGATAGGAATAATTCCGATTCTCAAAGATTTAATATAAAAGCTATAAATTTTCATATTTCTGAGCTTAGTAACTTTACACATACAAGTCTAACCAATCGTTGGAGCCGATCGCGCAAAGGTTATTTGTGAGACCCAATGGTTATCTGTCGCATTTTAGCTTAACCAATCAAGTCCTTAGCGAAGCCCTCGTAGACGATCGCACTTTTTACCAACTCCTCAGCATTCAACCCACTTGCCGAACCCCATTAAGAAACTCCGTCCTTGCCTCAATCCTGGAAGGCATTAAAACGCAGCGCACCAACAATGCTAAATCCAACTCCGGCAAAAACTCACTTCTTGAAACTTGCTCGTAATCATCCTCGCGCAGCCGATAGACAGCAAGCCGATTATTTTCCCAAAACCAAACTTCAGCAATACGAAGTCGCAAATATTTAGCTAGTTTATTTGTGCTACTGCTAGTAATCGTTACTTCCACGGCTAAATCGGGATGCTCTTTTCTTGAACCTATATAATAAGACTCGTCTGGTTCAAATGATACATCTCTTGCCCGGTCTCTGCGAGTTGCACTCCCTACAGGAAAAAATTCAATTCCGAGTTCAAAAAAGTATGCTTCCAGTAATATAGCGAGCGCTTTTTTAAAGCTTTCATGTTCTTCGCCCAGTGTCATAAACTCGATCCACCCATCACAATAAGTTATCCGCAAACCCGGAGAGTCTGCCATCAAAGATTCAATCGCCTCAAATTGCTCCCAACTATAATAACCGGGGAGAATCAATCGCTGTTCTGCAAGCGTACCTATTTCTTCTAAAATTTTTGCTGTCACAAGTATCACAATCCTATTTTAAATATTACTAGCCCCTACCCAGCAAAAACCAGGCAGGGGCATTCACTCACATTCTAACTTAATGAACTAGCTCGATCGCCCTTTTAGTCAACGCCTCAGCAGTCAACCCATTAAACGCCATCAACTGACCAGCACTAGCAGTAGTTTCCCCCCGCTTCCAAGCGAAAGTATCCCGCTTGCAATTGCTGCGGAGCATCACAGGTTCCAACATCCCAGAAGCACCGCCTGTCACGCCAATCAAGGCATCTCCGCCAAAGATTTCGGCAAATTTCTCATCGCTCAAAAAGCCGCCGTCAGCTTCCGAACAAGTATCCCAGGCAACATCGCTAGCACGATACAAACGCCGGGGATTCACAACAGAAACAATTCGCACTCCAATCCCTTCTGTTTCCAAAAATGCCGCCGCTTCAAACACTGGCATTAACGTCATGTCGCCGACAACTGCAAACACAACTTTCTTACTCCCCCCTTGATTGTGGGCAGCTTGCGGGGAATCGACTTCGTGCAGCACTATTGCACCGTCTTGCAAACCTTGGCGAGTCTGTTCAAGAGTAGTGCGAATTGGCAGTGGCGACTTGCTTGCAGTAATCACAACTCCCTTATTTTTAGCAGTCAAAGCCCACTCATAACAAGCTTGAATGCTGTTAGCATCCGGTGGAAACAAAGGAAACACATTTCCGTTCCGCATCATCGCCGCAAAATAAGCCTCAATTTCCGGCCGCTGGTGCGTCCAACCGTTGCGACCTTGTTCCAATGCACCCGCTGTAAATAAGGTGACAGTTGCCGGAGTTGGACGACGCAATTCTGCCATTGCTTGGGTTACAGTTTGCCAAATTGGTAAACCGTTGATGGCAAAAGATTCGTAGGAGCACCACAAACTCCGCGCTCCGAATAGCGATAAACCTACGGCTAAACCAGCGCAAGCATCTTCGCTCAAAGGTTCGTAAACTTGACCGTTGGGCGATTGATTGTACAGGTCATCTGTCGTCGGGTGAATAATTTTGAGAGCTTGGTTGATATTGGCAATTGCCGATGCTTCATTGCCGTCAGCATTAGTGACAAGAAAAGTACGATCGCACTCGCCGACTTTTCCTACCAAACGTCCCATTGCTGTTGTCGAAATCTTCGGTTCTCCCCCAACTGCAAATTCTTCTAAAGGCAATTCGCCTAAATCTGCCAGCGGCAATGTAAACTCAGTAACAACTGTTTTCGCCGCCGGCCCGCCGCCCGCACGCTCGCAATTTGTCCGCACCAACTCCCAAGCAGCGGCAGTCAAAGCGCGCTCTTTTAGAGCACTGATAATGTGCGGAGCATCCAGCGTATCTTTCGGATAAAGGTTGTGAGATTTTGCTCCGCGCGCGTGGACGCCGGCACCTTTCAACTGTTTGATAATAAACGCAGTTAATTTGCCGCCGAGAGCAGATTTTGCCGCTTTGTCAACTCCTTGTAAAACAGCTTTGGTAAATGCCATGCGCTGTTCGAGCGAAAAAGCAGTGCTGTCAACATAATCTTCCGGTTGATTTTTATCGTCAAATTCCTTAGCATCAACTAAGATAACTTCTTCAAAACCGTTGCCTTGCCAATAAGCAATCATTTCAGCATTAGTTTTAGTCGAAACCATGCTGTGATGTTCCTGAGAATATCCGTTCCAAACCAACACAGGCAAAAAGTTAGTAACGCTGGGATAAGCAGTGTGGAAATGCGCCATGCTGCTCATCGGATAGGGTTCGCCCATGCCGCCGTCGCCCATTGTGAAAGCAAACAGTTTTTCGCGGTGCAAAAGCGCTCCAGCCATTGCGAAATGCTGCCCTTGTCCGAGGGGGCCGGCCGGTGCTAAAAGGCCGGGAATGAAACCGGAAAGATGTCCTAATAAACCGTCTTTTTCTCGGAATTTATCGCGCACTTGCTGCACGTTGAAAATTCCCATATCCTCTAAAGATCGATCGAGAAACATGGCGCTGTAAAAGCCGGGGGCGTGATGGCCGACTTCGGTGACAATGTTCTTGTGTCCGAGCATCACCAAAGCGGCATAGGCCTCAGCTTGGCTAGCAAAACCCCCCGGATGTCCCGATGCCTTGCTGGCGGTGACTTGCAGTGTCAGGTACCGCAGGGCGTCTGCTCCCAGCATCGTTTGAAAGACGGCGACGGGATCGGCAGGATCGGCGATCGACTTGCTCCCCTCGGCGATCGCAGGTGTTTTCCCATAAGTCTCAAAACCAGGGACTGTTTCAGAAAAATATTGAATGCCTTCGCAAAAAGCGGGCGTTGTTGACTTTGCCTGCGGGGTAGTTGCTGTCATGCTTGATACCTGAAAAATTTGAGTTAGATTAATGTAAGAGTAATTTTATAGCTTCCGTGTTCCAAAAAATCAAGAGTTCTATTATGTCAGTGATAAATAAGTAAAATATCTCACTTTTTCAGCTAATAAGTAGCGAAAATGTTGGGTTGAGGAACGAAACCCAAGATTTTCGCTACAATTTTCCTTAACCCAAGCGTATTGAGTGATAAATAAGTAAAATATCTCACTTTTTCAGCTAATAAGTAGTTGTTTGAGAACCCCGACGTATAAAAAAAAGTCGGGGTTCTGTGTTTACCCATTACTCATCCCTCTAAAATCTTAAATCGCCAATCTAAAATTGTTCCAGCCGTTCCCGGACATCGATATACAGCACAGTACCGCTTTCAGAAAGAGAAGGCACAGCCTTTTGATTCCGCAGCCAAACAAAAAAACTGCTAAGTGCAGGAGTCGGATCTTGATCGCGGCGCAGCGTGTAGATCAAACCTTCGCAAGGCCCATTAACGCGGCTAGTCGTGCAAATCGCTTTCTGGTTATTTACCATACCCACAGTCACATAATTTAGCTGTTTATTTCGGTTATAATTCTCAAGGCGCTGAGTCACTTGTTGGCAGCGAGTTAGAGGATCGTAGCCAGAACTAGAAAAGAAATTAGAATTCCAGCGAATCCAAGGCTCCCTGAACCCTTGTGGATTTTGATACACAGTCACCGGCTCGCCCGTTGAGGTATCGCACACAAATCCTCCATAGCCCAGATTCGGTGGGTTTTGACCCGAGGCGCTGCTGATAGAAAGATTGCTGAGAATATCCAAGCCGTTACGGTTGTTTTGTGAAAGCAATGCCATAAAAGCCTCGATCGGGATTGCCGCGTTCAAGCCCGTTTTTATCTCCTCAATCTGACCGTTCCACTGACTCCTAATTGTGCCAACAGTATCCCCCTGGCCGTGAATTCCTATTACCCTGCCATCAGCATTAAATACAGGCCCGCCGCTCATCCCGCGCCTGGTTACAGCTTGGTAGCGCAGACGATACCCTGATGAGGCGCTGCCCAAGCGAGAAGAGATGATACCAGTCGTAAACTCAAGTTTTCGTTCAACTCCCGAAATTGGCAGCGGATAACCAGAAACGTAAATAGCAGAACCAACAACAGCACGTTCTGACTCGCCCATTGGTGCTACTGGATACTGTTCTCGGCTCTGAAACTGTATCAAAGCCAAGTCTATATCCCTGTCATTTTTCGGTAGGCGCTGTATTCTAATCGCAGCATAATCCTTCTCTAAATGAGTGCGAATACTGTATTTTTGAGCGAGGCTTGCCACCACATGATTAGCTGTCAGAACAGTGTAAATATTACCCTGTTTTGCAATAATTACTCCCGATCCACTAGCAAAAAAACCCAGCGTATTGTTGACTTCCACAGTTGTCAACGTCGCTAGCTGGGCAATTTCTTCGGCTGTTTTGGCACAGGCAGCATATTGTTGGCTAACAACCGCCGTCACTGTTAATGCACCTGTCAAGATGATTGTCAGCGCGTCAAACCGCAAACTCCACACATTCATCGATAACTCCCTAGATGAAACGAGGCGAACTGCAAATATATACTAATCGGAATTCCCCAACTGGATTTAACCATTTTCTCCAATAATTCCGCTGTTGGTTCACTTCCATCTTCAAAAGCATAGACGCCCAAATTTGGATCTCGATACTTGCCCCTACCGTTAATCCCAATCAAGAAACCTTTGGCATTAAAAATCGGGTCGCGACTCCTACCGATTTTAACCTCATTTGTATAACCCAAGCTATAACCTGGAGGCAAAGATTTGGGTAGCAGCGCCGAAACGAAGCCCGCGTCAATCGATTTTAGATTTTAGATTTTAGATTTTAGAGGCGACCCCACGGATAAATGCGGGGGCTCTTCTGATTTTAGATTTTCGATTTTCGATTGACTCGACGGATAAATCACGTGGCGGATACCATCAAGCAATTCGTGGTCAGCGAAACTCCCAACCTCAGCACCCGCAGGAAAGCCGACTACCAGCATTGCCTCAGACACCGCTCCTGCCTCAAGGCTTAATCGTGCTATTTTATACTCGATCGCGCTGCGAAACAGAACGATCGCCCGATCGGTATTGCCCAGCCGCCTCAGAGATCCTAGCAGTAGGTAGAGGAGGCCGTCGTCGGTGACAAGTCCGATCGCCACAACGTGCTAGTTAGTCAGCACCGTATAGGTTTGGCCCGGCAGGCGGACGATCGTCCCAGAACCCGAAGATTTCCCTGTCGGGATGCGTACCGCTGTTTGACCAAGAATTTCAAAGGTGGTACAAGCCCCCGGCTCGATCCGTGGAATCAATCCAAAATCTAAAATCTAAAATCCTCAAGCCCCCGAATTTATCCCTGGGCTCGCCTCCAAAATCCAAAATCTAAAATCTAAAATCGAATGACGCGCCAAATTTTCCACCTCAATCCTTGGAATTGGCGATCGGATGGAAAATTTGCCCATCTTTAAGGCTGTCCCGACGGCGGGGAAAAAGAAGGCTGTTGCGCCTCCTCATCCGTGTTTTCCCCTAGCTTTTCCCTGACATCAATGTAAGGAATTTTACTGGTTTCATCAAAAGACGGCATCCCAACATATCCTTGGCGCCAAGCCAACAAATTATACAAAGAGCCGATCGGGTCTTGGCCGGGTCTGAGGGTATAAATCAAATTTTGACACCGCCCATTGACTTGATTCGCCGTGCAGATGACGTTCTGGCCGTTCATTTGGCCTGCAGTAATGTACTTAAGCATTCGTTGGCGGCGATAGGTTTCGAGGCGTTGGCTGACTAATTGACACCGAGTTGCCGGATCGTAGCCAGAACCGGAGAAATAATCGGAAGTCCACTCAATCCAAGGCTCTACGGCACCTTGAGCGTTTTGGTACACCGTCACCGGCGCACCAGTCGAGGTACTGCACCAAAATCCACTTTCCCCCGGTACTCGCCTACCGTAACTCGGTCCAGAAGCAAGCGTCAGGCCGCTGAGGGCGAGGGCTGTTGCCACCAAAACTTTTGTCAATAATTGCTGTTTCATGATTTTTTCTCTGTGTTTTATGAGATTCGGCACAAAAATCACCGAATGCTGCGATAACACCCTTGACACGCTTGTTCGTTACAACTCCGCTGACTTGGAAATTATGTTCTTCGCGACTTGACCAGAAACCAGTTTTTTTTACCAAAATACTTCGTTGCAGCCCTTATGCCTGGTTAAAAAACCCGGTTTTTTTGCTCTTGATGCGTAAGTTTAGATATTGTTCGCGACTTGCACGTTCCCTCTACCGCGATTTCGGCGCTGTTAAAAAAAGCGCTCCGAAGCCGACATTAAAATGCGCGCGCCAGTCGGAATTCTGTCCTCATTACTACTAATCCAGCTCGGGCTGTCGCAAACCGGAAAGAGGCTCTTTACCTCAGATATTGGAATGGCTCGAATTGCAAGGGTACATCACACCTAGTGACACGGTATTTGATATCACTTACGAGCTCGGTCGCGAGCTTGCTCTGCTGAGACAGGGATAGTGCAGGGTTACACCCCTCTTACCCGATCTAACACTAAAATCCCGGTATTAACAAGAACTCTTAACTTGTTTTCATCTCCGTACTGCGGGAAATACTTCTAAGTGAGTGTAATCAGGGTCTAAGTGCTTTCTACCACCAAAATTTACCCTCCATACACTGACGTTTAGTAGAGTATTAAAAACTATGAACCGTATCTGCAAACAGTTAGGATATTTAGGCCTTTGGTTAATTTTGATGGGCGGTAGCAGTTGTTCTAGCTCAGATGCAGCTACCTCAACCGAAAACCAGAGGCAACTCTCAGCAAGCGCCCCTCAGTTCCAACACCTACAGCTAACGGGAAATCAAATTGAGGCTCGATCGAGTCAATTAAGGCAGCCTTCTAACTCTGTTGCCTCAGTTTTAGGCAGTGCTGGCCTCTCAGAAAATACTGCCACCGTTACGGTTTATAAGGTAGATAATTTGTGTCAAACTCTGAAGCAGGAAACAGTTACAGGCCCAGAGAACCAGTTAATGTCATCTGCGGTTAATGAAGTCTTAAAGCAGCCAATTTTCGATAGTCTTGGTTTGGCTGGTTATCGCCTCAAGATCGATCGCGACCTCGGAATAGCTACCGTGGATCTGCGAGCATCGGGAAATTATCGGCAGAAATTGCAAAATCTGTCGAGTTGTCAGATGTTAGGTTTGTTCGGCGGCCTGCGCCAAACTTTAACCAATTATGCTCCTTGGCAAGTCAAAACTGTGCGTTTTACAGAGCTTGGAGAGGACATTTTGAACACGGTTAAAGAATAAGCTATTAAAATTATTGGAGATGGGACTTACGCAATTCTCCCCTTAAAAACAAGGGTTGGGAGGGATTAAATAAACCTTCAAACCCTTTGAGGTTTTTTGATGCGGCTAAGTTCTGCGACCAAAACCCCGGTAATTCCTATGACACTACCTGACGGCCCCAAAACCCCCCGCTTTGTGCAGCTAATTCAATGGATCGGCGATCCCCTGACATTCATGGATAAATGTGCCAAACAATACGGCGACATTTTCACAGTTCAAGTGAACAACGGGAAACCATTGGTGATGATCCACCACCCCCAAGCTGTCCAAGAGATGCTCAATAGCAGCGCGTTTCACGCTCCAGGCCACCTGAACAGCCTCCTCAAACCCCTGCTGGGAGAACAATCCATGTTTCTCCTCTCAGGAGAAAGGCACAAACGCCAGCGCCAATTATTGATGCCGCCCTTTCACGGGGAACGGATGCGGAATTACGGTCAACTAATTTGCGATATAGCTCAAGATGTTGCCAGCAAGTGGTCGGTCGATCGACCTTTTGTGGCCCGCAGCGCCATGCAGGAAGTCACCATGCGGGTAATCTTGCAAGCTGTCTTCGGCATGGATGACGGGCCGCGGTTACAAGCACTCAGACCACTACTTGCCTCAGTCGTCGATATGACCAACTCTCCCCTGCGATCGAGCATACTGTTTTTCGGCTGGATGCAGCAAGATTGGGGGCCCTGGAGTCCTTGGGGACGGATGAAACAGCAGCAGCGGAAAGTTGACGCACTCATCGACGCGGAAATTGAAGAACGCAGACAGCAACCAGACGCCAGCCGCACCGACATTCTCAGCTTAATGATGGCCGCGCGCGACGAAAACGGGCAACCAATGACGAAGGAAGAATTGCGCGACGAGTTGATGACGCTGCTGCTGGCAGGCCACGAAACCACAGCAACGGCCCTAGCTTGGGCGTTTTACTGGATTCACAGTTTGCCCTCGGTGCGCCAGAAGTTGCTGCAAGAATTGGACAGTTTGGGGGAAAATCCCGATCCGATGGAGATTTTCCGCTTACCTTACCTGAGTGCTGTTTGTCAGGAGACGCTGCGAATTTACCCCGTGGCAATGCTCACGTTTTCGCGAGAAGTTCTCACGCCCGTGGAACTGATGGGATATCAACTCGAACCTGGCACGGTTGTCATCGCCTCGATTTATTTGACCCACAGACGGGAGGATTTGTATCCAGAACCGCTGCAATTTAAACCGGAACGGTTTTTGGAGAGACAATTCTCGCCTTACGAGTATTTGCCCTTTGGAGGCGGCAGCCGCCGCTGTATCGGCTTGGCGCTGGCGCAGTTGGAGATGAAACTGGTGCTGGCAACCATTTTGCGGGATTTCGACCTAGTATTGGCCGAGAAAAAGCCCGTACAGGCCAAACGCCGAGGGGTGACTTTAGGGCCTGCCGGCGGCGTGCGGATGGCCCTGCTGGGGCGGCGGATGTCGCAGCAGAAGCGTGAACCTGTTGTTAGTGGGGTTTAAAGTCGCAGCAGTTGCAGCGGGCGATCGAACTTTCAGCTTTGAGTGCAAACAATTTAGCGAGAATGTGCGATCGTCCGCCAATGCCACCATTTTTTGTAGCCCCCGCTACAGATAAATAGCTAGAATCCTTGACCTGTAAGCCTCCCCCCTCTCAATTTTCAAATTCTCAGTCTAAAATAGTATGAACCTCGCAAACACAGCCTGAAAGCAAAAGTGGGTGATTGCAATAGTCCTCTTGATATCTCAAAAGCCTCCCTGCCATACTGTAAAAACATATGCATACCCTGTTATTCAGCAAGGTCGGAAGCGCGTTGGCATTGCCTGCAATCTTCCGGCCTCTTTATTTTTTGGGCTACTTCAGGCATTGGGTACAAGATGCAGAAGGCAAGGCAAAAATATAAATTCTCCCCCTTTCCCCATCTGCCCCTCTCCCCAATCTAGAGTAAGACTTAAGTGTCAAATAGTTTGTTAAACTTGTCCATAGTTAATCGCCCTTGAGGAAGTTTTATGTTTGCCATCAAGCGGGCGCTCAAATTAAATAACAAAGAAGCGACATTGATGGCGAAACACGCAGGATTCCGGCGCGTGGTTTTTAACTTTGGATTGAGCTTGCGGAATCAAATGTACAGTGAGGGGAAATTTACCGACTCGAAGGTAATCAACGAAGTCAAGAAAGTTCTCACCAACTACGTCAAGAAAAAACCTGAATTTGCTTGGATGAACCAATTGTCTAGCCGAGTCTACCAAAATGCTTTGATCGATCTCAAAGATGCGTTTAGTCGCTACCGATCTGGAAAAGCAGGTCATCCAAAATTCGCCAGTCGCAGAGACGGTCAATCTTTTACAGTTGATTCGTCTAACGGCAAAGTTTTACTAACTGCTGGCAGAACGATTAAGATTCCTACGTTGGGAACGTTTCGGCTTTACGAACCCTTAAACTGTGGTTTTATCTCCCAAAATTTCACTATTTCAAAAAAAGGAAATCGGTGGTTTGTTTCCTTTTGCGTTGATGCAGAGCGTCTACCTGTTCAGCAGTCTGAAAGTTCTGTGGGAATAGATATTGGGATTAAGTATGCGGCCACACTGTCAACCCAGCAAACTTTTGATGCACCGAAGCCGTTAAGAGCCAGTGCGAAAACCAAGCTTGCCACTTTACAACGCAAAGCATCAAAGCAGGTGCGAGGCTCTCAAAACCAGCGTAAAACCTACAGTAAAATCAGCCGACTCCATGCACAGATAGCGCGCATTCGCTTGGATTTTCTTCACAAGTTGACAACTTACTTAGCTAAAACTTTTAAGTTAATTAAGATCGAAAACTTGAATGTTCAAGGAATGATGGCGAATCATAAGGAACGCTGGAGCAATATCTGATCTCGGTTTTTACGAGTTCAAACGTCAACTTGATTACAAGTGCAAAATGTATGGAGCTAATTTAGTCCTGGTAGACCAGTGGTTTCCTAGTACCAAAACTTGTTCCAATTGTGGCACAAAAAAAGATATGCCACTAAGCGTTCGGACTTTTGACTGTCCTGCTTGTGGCATATCTTTAGATCGAGATTTTAACGCGAGCGTTAATATCTTAAAATGGGAACCCTCGGCTTGAGGGGGATAGCCTACTTATCTTGGGATTAGCCGTCTACCCAACAGCGTAGGAAGTAAGCGCAAACTGTGTCTGCAAATTAGTTTGGGCAAGTTTAGGTAAGTTTTGCAAAGCAGCTTCTGCCTCTAATTCCCATAGAATCCGACAGCAAGTTTAAGGAATCACTAAGGAATAATTAATAACTTGTTAAATTATCTCCTTTTGCCCTTCTCTCAATCTTCTGTTTTCAGAAATTCCGATACCGAGACAGACTTCGGGAGACTATCCAGATCCTGAATTTCGCTTTCGTGGGCAAAAAACTCGACTTCTTTGTCGTCAATCTGGATCTGATAGCTAGCGGTAGCTGTCACAACCCGTCGCTTTTTTTTATCTTCTATTAAAACCCAACACACGACAGGTCTTACCCATCTCTCAACGTGCTGGTTTTGCTTCGTACTCCCAAAGGCATACCAGCCTTTAGCTTCAATAATTTGAAGCACTTTAAAATCGTTATTTGCCATATATTTCTATCGCGTTAACTTCAGTATTCTTCTTAGATAGAACGGCTAGCTTGCTAAGAATGGCAAAGGTTTGACCATCCCAAGCCTCACTTGATAACCTGATTTTTTGTCAGGGAAAGCGGGTTGACAAGGCCTTGTCTGCGTTGTTGCCTGCTAAATGTATTGCGAGCTTTTTGTACTCTCTCACAATTACCGTAAAGTATCTATACCGCATCCTCAAAAAATATTCTCGCATTAGCCTCAACAGCAGCTAACTAGACCTTAGCTAGCTGCATCTAAGTGGATGCCAACTGCTTCTAACGCCAGGTTGGTGAGAGCGATCGGCATACAATCCTGTTAAGAGTTTTTGCTGCAATCAACTATCATCTTTACCCGATCGGGTAAAACTTAACTAGAGGTTGCCGCTTTCAATTCTAAGCCTCGGCGCGCCTAATTCCTAATTAATTGTATGGTGTAGTTGATAATTGCCAAACCGTCGATCGCACTCAACAGCCGTGTCTAACTCTTCGATTACCATCACCGTTAAACTGTTCGCCGCCTTCGGTGAAGCCTACGGCGTTTCGGAACTTACATTAGAACTTCCTCCCGAAACTCCAGTGTCTCAAGTGCTCGAAAGCTCGATCGCCCAATATCCTCAATTAGAACAATGGCGCGATCGCACCCGCTTCGGCCTCAACCTGGAATTCGTCTCCCCCGACACCATCCTCCAAGACGGCGACGAAGTTGTCCTCATCCCTCCCGTCAGTGGCGGGTAGGCTAAGTTGGTTAATCTGAAATGTTGCACCATTCTCAATAAGCTTTTTATGAACAGGCTTTTCGGCCTGTTCCACAAGAAAATTCATCTCTTGTGGAACAGGCCGAAAAGCCTGTTCTTGAGAAGGGTGCAATATCTCAGTTAATCAAAAATTCGAGGTTTGGTAGTTGTGTTCGATCGCACTACTGCCCAATTCTTAGCCCAAAAAAGATTTATTAAGTTTTGTAACAATTTCGTCGGCAAATCATCCTTGAGCTCGATCGGGCTGGCGTGCGGGCCTGACAATCTGGATTAAGATCCCGATCGTGAAAACAACTCAAATCCTTGTGGTGTGGGCGTCCCGCCCGCCCAAATATCAAAGTTAAATACACCACTCTTTAATTGAAAAATCAATCCCGACTAAAAAAATCGGGTATGGTTGACGCACTAATTTGAGCGTGGTATTCTGCGAAAAGAATTAACAAACATCGCAAAACTAGAGAGTTGAGCTATGACCCAGGCGACCAGAACCCAATCCACAGCAGCAACCTTCACAGCCCTCAAATGTAAAGAATGCGGCGAAGAGTACGAACTCCAAGCCAAGCACGTCTGCGATTGCTGTTTTGGCCCGCTTGAAGTCAAGTACGACTACGACGCCATCCGCCGCACCGTCACTCGCCAAACCATCCAAGCCGGCCCCAACTCGATCTGGCGCTACCGCGCATTTTTACCAGTCGCTACAGATAACGTCATCGATGTCGGCACTGGGATGACTCCTCTATTAAAATCCCACCGCTTGGCGCGCCGCCTCGGTCTAAAAAATCTTTATATTAAAAACGATGCCGTCAATATGCCCACTCTCAGCTTTAAAGACAGAGTGGTGTCAGTCGCCCTCAGTAGAGCGAGAGAATTGGGTTTCACAACGGTATCCTGTGCCAGCACCGGCAATTTAGCTAACTCCACCGCTGCGATCGCCGCCCACGCCGGACTCGACTGCGTAGTCTTCATCCCCTCCGACTTAGAAGCAGGCAAAGTCCTCGGCACTTTGATTTACAATCCAACTGTCATGGCAGTTCACGGCAACTACGACCAAGTTAACCGTCTCTGTTGCGAAGTCGCCAATACACATGGCTGGGGATTTGTCAATATCAACTTGCGTCCCTACTATTCCGAAGGCTCAAAAACCCTCGGCTACGAAGTTGCCGAACAGCTAGGCTGGCAATTGCCCGATCACATCGTCGCTCCCCTCGCCTCCGGCTCTTTGTTCACAAAAATTTACAAAGGTTTTCAAGAATTCATCGAAGTCGGTTTAGTTGATGAAAAGAAAGTCCGATTCAGCGGTGCCCAAGCTGACGGCTGTTCCCCCATCGCCCAAGCCTTCCGCGAAGGCCGTGATTTCGTGAAACCGGTGAAACCGAATACAATTGCTAAGTCGATCGCGATCGGTAATCCAGCCGACGGTATGTACGCCTTGGAAATCGCTCGCAAAACCAACGGCAACATTGAATCCGTCAGCGACACCGAAATCATCGAAGGCATGAAACTGCTAGCAGAAACTGAAGGCATCTTCACAGAAACTGCAGGCGGCACGACCATCGCAGTCTTGAAGAAACTTGTAGAAGCAGGTAAAATCAATCCCGATGAAACCACCGTCGCTTACATCACCGGCAACGGTTTGAAAACGCAAGAAGCAGTTCAAGGCTACATCGGCGAACCCATCACCCTCGAACCGAAACTAGAAGCGTTCGAGCGCGCCCTAGAACGCGCCCGCACGCTCGAACGCTTAGAATGGCAACAAGTTTCGGTTTAATAAATAGTCATTAGTCATCAGTCATTAGTCATTAGTTGTTAGTTATTAAGCTGCTGACTAATGATTACTGACTGGTGACTAATGATATCATGTCCGATCGATTAACCATAATATCCCGGTCGGGGCGGGTTTTTGAGATTGTCAATTATTGGCAGGTATTGTTGGTGAACCCGCCCCTACACAAATCGCGGTCGCTCGACCGGACATGATATGACTACTGACTACTGACTACTGACTACTGACTACTGACTAAGGACTAAAAAAATGACCGTCAAAGTTTTAATTCCCACTCCCCTGCAAAAATTTACCAACAATCAAGCCACCATCGAATGCGCCGGCGATAACATTTCCGAACTGATTGAATCGCTGGAAACCAATTGTCCCGGCATCAAAAAAAGCCTGTGCGACGAAAAGGGAGAACCCCGCAGATTTCTCAACTTCTACGTCAACAGCGAAGACATCCGCTTTTTGGATGGCTCAAAAACAGCCCTCCAAGATGGCGATGAAGTCAGCATTGTTCCTGCTGTTGCTGGTGGCTGATTAATTTTTAACCGCAGATTGAGGCAGACGAACGCAACTGAACGCAGATAGTTATTTAAATCTATCTGCGTTCATTTGCGTTTTATGAAATCAAATCTAGGTTTGTAGTTGCGCTTGGGCGTCCAAGCGCAACTACAAACCTAAAACTCCTTTCTTTGTTCGCAGTGCGTCCGAGAATTATCCTACTAGGAAGCTGCCCTTGCAGCAGTCCGGGGACGGCGCCGACCCGTCACCTGATTGGCAGGAGATGGCAAGGATGGGGATGATGGGGATGATTGCGATGATGGCGATGATTGCGATGATAATAGCTTAGGTGCTTCCAGGGAACCGGGAGATACTGCTGCTTTTTCCGATCGCACTGCTTCTTCAGGAATCTGCATCAGGAATACCAGCAGCGGATTGCTTTGAAGTTCCCGGCGCATTACCCGCTGAATTGCTTTTTCTATTTGGGTTTGCACTCCTACCCAGTCAATGTCAACTTGGGAGTCAGCAGTGGCTGGTTTGACAAATTCTGACCAGCGATCGCTCAAAACTGTTTCAATGGTTTGAGTGATTAATTTGATCACCTCCGCGCGATCGGCTGATGTCACTACACCTTTCAAGTGGACTTCCGGCTTAGCAACTAATTTGCCATCCCAATTCAAAGCCGCCGCTACAGTTACAACGCCATCTCCGGCCAACTGCTGACGTTCCTTGAGGACGCTGGCTTTGACGACGCCCGATCGAGAAGCATCTACCAATTCAATTCCTGAAGGCACTTGGCCAGCAACTCGTATTGAATTTTCGGTCAATTCTACGACATCGCCGTTATCAATAACCACCATATTGCTAGCGGGAATGCCCATGCTTTGAGCCGTCTTGGAGTGCTGGATCAGCATCCGGTGTTCCCCGTGAACCGGCAAGAAGAACTTGGGACGAGTCATGTTAATCATTAACTTTTGGTCTTCTTGACAGCCGTGACCCGAAACGTGAATGCCTTTGTCGCGGCCGTAAACCACGTGTGCTCCCAGCATCATCAGTTTATCGATCGTGTTTACCACTGCGATCGTATTTCCGGGAATCGGATTAGCTGAGAAAATGACTGTATCGCCCTTTCTGATTTTCAGTTCGTGATGTTCGCCGTTAGCAATGCGAGTCATCGCCGCCATTGGTTCGCCTTGGGAACCTGTAGTTAAAATCAGCACCTTGTCTTCAGCCAAATTGCGGATTTCTTTCAGCGGTTTGAAAATACTATCTTCGCATTTGATGTAGCCGAGATTGCGGCAGTGAGCGATGACGTTAAGCATCGACCGGCCAACCACTCCGACATACCGATTGTTTTTCTTAGCCAAGTCCAAAACAATTTGCAATCGGTGTACCGACGAAGCAAAAGTTGTCAGCATCACTCGTCCCGGTGCTTGAGCGATAATTCTGTCTAAATTCGGAGCAACCGAACTTTCCGAAGCGGTAAAACCGGGAACTTCCGAGTTAGTAGAATCGCTGATCAAGCACAGCACGCCTTTCTCGCCGTACTCCGCCAGCTTTTGCAAATCAAAATGCTCGCCGTCTACGGGAGTGTGGTCAATTTTAAAGTCTCCGGTGTGGATCACAATTCCGACGGGAGTGTGAATGGCCACAGTAAAACTGTCCGCCATCGAGTGAGTGTTGCGAATGTATTCTACTAAGAAATTCTTGCCAATTCTGACAGTATCCCTGGGTCGAACCGTTCTCAATTCAGTGCGGTGAGACACTCCGGCTTCTTCGAGTTTTCCGGCTAGCAAAGCCATCGCCAAACGCGGGCCGTAGATGACCGGAATTTCAAATTGTTTGAGGTGATAAGGAATCCCGCCTATGTGGTCTTCGTGACCGTGAGTCACGATCATACCTTTAATTTTGTGGCTGTTTTCCCGCAGGTAAGTCATGTCTGGGAGGACAATATTTACCCCGTGCATTCCATCTGTCGGGAACGCTAAACCGGCATCTAAAAGAATGATTTCGTCGCCGTACTCGAACACACAAGTGTTTTTACCGATTTCGTGCAGCCCGCCGAGGGGAATAACTTTTAGAGCAGATGCAGTTGTATTTTTGATCATGCGTATCCTTTGTTAGTTATTTTTGTTATTGGTCTGTGGTCTATGGTCTGTCGTCTTTCGTCTTTCGTCTACGGTTCGTTGGTAGGGCGATATTTTTCCAAATATTTATGGAAAACTCCCCAGGGGGTTTTACTATCCCCTACACTCAGTTGTCTTTGCCTTCAGTCTTTAATCGTCAGTCTTTATTTCTTGACTGTTAGCTAATTACTAACAGTTAATTACTAATGACTAATGACTAACAACTAATGACTTATCACAACCAATATTCAGTTGTCTGAAAACTCGTTCTCGCTCGTCTAGCTAGCTGATACTGCTGCTAGCTGACTCAGTACGTCCTTTAACTTTTGAGTTACCTCAACGGGCGGATCGCACAGGGGCGGACGGGTGGAGCCTACATCCCAGCCTTGAAGTTTGAGAGCTGTCTTGACGGGAATGGGATTTGTGGTGAGAAAAAGAGCTTTAAACAGGTCAAAAAGTTGCAAGTGAATCTGGGTAGCGACTTGAACTTGACCGGCCTCGAAAGCTTTTATCATCTGTTGCAGTTGTTCTCCTACCAGATGGCTGGCTACGCTAACTACACCAGATCCTCCTACCGCCAACATTGGCAAAGTTAGGGAATCATCTCCAGAATATATGGCAAATTCAGGGGATGTCAAGCACCGAATTTGACTTGTTTGATCCAAGTTGCCACTTGCTTCTTTTACGGCGACAATGTTGGGGATTTGGGCCAATCGAGCCACCGTCTCCGGCAACATATTCTGACCAGTGCGACCGGGGATGTTATATAACATTATAGGCAATTCTGGAGCAGATTCCGCGATCGCCCGAAAATGATTATATAAACCTTCTTGCGGCGGCTTGTTGTAATAAGGAACCACCTGCAAACAACCATCTAACCCTAGTTTAGCTGCTTTTTCGGTAGCTGCTACTGCTTCTGAAGTAGAATTCGATCCGGCTCCTGCGATTACCAACGCCTTACCGGCCACCGCCTTTTGTACCACCTGAAATAATTCGTACTCTTCATCCCAGGTCATAGTGGGAGACTCGCCAGTAGTGCCGCACACTACCAAGCTATCCGTACCGCGATCGGCTAAATGAACTGCCAATTGTTCTGCTACCGCATAGTTAACGCTGCCGTCTTCCTTAAACGGCGTAATCATTGCAGTCAGAACCCGTCCAAACTTTACCACACTTTCTCCGATTTTAGACTGTTGATGTTTGATTTTAAATTTTTGATTTCAGATGAAAGGTTGATCTAAAATCCCCAATTTCAATTTCCCAATTGCCAGGGTTCCCCCTAAGTAGAAGCCGCCGCCACTGGGGTTCGCAACAAATCTTTTTGGGCCAGCAACTCAGCTATCTGCACCGCATTTAAAGCCGCCCCTTTGCGAATTTGATCGCCCGACAGCCACATTTCCAGCCCGCAGGGGTGAGAAATATCTTGGCGAATCCTGCCGACTAACACGTCATCCTTACCGCTGGCCTCGACAGGCATCGGGAAATAATTAGCTTGCCAGTCTTCTACCAGCTTAACCCCGCTTGCCTGCTTTAAGATTTCCCTGGCCTCGATCGCGCTAAAAGGCTCTGCAAACTCTAGATTAATCGCTTCCGAATGAGCCCGCAGTACGGGAACCCGCACGCAAGTTGCCGTAATTTTAATCTCGTCCGTACCAAATATCTTCCGAGTTTCGTTTACCATTTTCATCTCTTCTTCACAATACCCCAAATCGTTAATCGGGGTGTTGTGCGGAAACAAATTAAATGCTAAGGGGTAGGGAAATATATCTGTTTGGGGAGTTTCCCCCTGCAAAATTGCTCTTGCTTGAGCTTTCATTTCCTCCATTGCCCTCGCCCCCGCCCCGCTGGCAGACTGGTAAGTTGCTACAACGATGCGCTGTATCGGCCTAACTTTGTGAAGCGGCCAAACGGCAACTGCCATCAAAATAGTCGTGCAGTTGGGATTAGCAATTATACCTCGGTGAGATGCCGCCGCTTGGGGATTGACTTCTGGAACCACTAGCGGTACGTTCGCATCCATGCGGAAAGCGCTAGAATTGTCAATTACCACTGCTCCGGCTGCCACCGCTTGCGGAGCCCATAATTTAGAAGTAGAGCCGCCGGCAGAGGCGAGCACCAGATCTACATTATCAAACGATCGCGCCGAAACTGCTTCGACCGGCAGCATCTCGCCGCCAAAAGGCAAGGTAGTGCCTGCTGAACGTTCCGAAGCCAGCAGCTTCAAGTTAGAAATCGGAAAACTCCGGCTGTGCAAGAGTTCTAGCAACTCGGCACCGACTGCGCCCGTAGCCCCTAAAATGGCAACTCGATAGGATTGAGACAAATTAGTTTCCTCCACAAATTAAACTCTAAACGATCGAAATCAAAAATTTAAATAACTGCAATTCTCAATATCAAACTTAATTACTGTTATGCGACATCAGGAGCATGAGAGGATAGCAATGGTGCAGTTAAGCGAAAAGGGCGATCGAACTTCCTGAATGCGACGTGCGATCGTACCCAATGCCAGTTTAGCATCTTTTGCCAATCGCCCACGCCCAATCCGCATCCGGTTAAGTTTTGCGATATATCTGCATTTTCGCAGGCGCATCCATTGACTTTGACTGGCCGCAGAGGCAGGCAAGATTGACATCACAGGGCGATATGTGCTATGGTGCATCGGCAATTAGTGGACTTAACCTCCACATTCCTAGCAGCAAAAGCTAGTATCCTCAAACCAAAACTATTTGGCAAGAGCCAAAAAAGTAGCCGGCAATGACTTACAGTCTCATCCGGTAAAGGTGTTGTAGTTGTGCCGTTACGAGTCAAAGCGTACCAAATTAAAATGCAGGCAAAGTCAGATTTGTATGTATTTTATCAAGGAAATTGGGTCTAAAACCCTGTCCTTCTAGGACGGCTTTAATTTCTTAAATCCCTTCCTAAAAGTCAGGAAATTTCTAGTATTCTAGAGTAGTCAAGGTTAAACTCCTGGGCCATAGTGCATAAAAACAGTTAACGACACACTTTGGCGCGTAAACCGGGGGACTCAGAGCGGCGAAAACTCTATAAACAGCTAGGGGCTTAACACAGTTCCTTTAACCAGAGAAACAAACTATTTAGTCTTGTTAAGTAGGGTAGGGCATACCCGAACTCTAGGTAAATATCCTAGTACGCTTTTGGAGATAGACCAAGAAGGGATGACTGCGAATCAGGCTCGTTAATTGGTAGGATTTCTACGGTTAAAAAGTTTGAGGATTGCCGAAAGGACGCAACATTTTAAGGTCAGTCGCTGAATTAAGAATCCCTGACCTAAAGGACAGGGAGTGTCAATACACTATTGTTAAATATCAAAAAAGCCGATGAAAGTAACCCAGGAAAAACTTCCAGCTAGCCAAATTGGTCTGGAAATCGAAGTACCGTCAGAAAAGTCAAAACAAGCTTACGAGCAAGTAATTAAACAATTTGCTCGCGAGGTTAATATTCCTGGGTTCCGCAAAGGCAAAGTTCCCCGTCAAGTTTTGCTACAGCGCCTAGGCCAGACTCGTTTGAAGGCGACGGCTTTGGAAAATGTGATTAATGATTCCCTGCAAAAAGCCCTCGAACAAGAAAAAATTGCCGCAATTGGCAGTTTTGAACTTCGCACCGAGTTTGAAGAATTACTAGCTAAGTTCGATCCAGAACAGCCTCTGATTTTTTCGGCGAAGGTTGACGTACAACCCGAAGTGAAACTGGGTCAGTACACAGGTTTGCAGCTTCAAGCAGAAGAAGCTAAGTATGATGAGGGTCAGGTAGATGAGGTACTGGCAAAATATCGATCGGACAAAGCTACTTTAATCCCTGTAGAAGGCCGGCCGGCTCAGTTGGGAGACACGGCTTTGGTTGATTTCTCCGGTAGATATGCCGAAGCACCCGAAGGCGAAACTCCCGCAGAAATTCCCGGCGGTCAAGCAGAAGACTTTCAAGTAGAATTATCGGAAAATCAGTTTGTACCGGGCTTTATCCAAGGCATGATCGGGATGAATCCGGGAGAAACGAGAGAAGTTTCTGTGCAGTTCCCCGAAGAGTATAGCAGTGAAGAATTAGCAGGAAAACCGGCAGTCTTTACGATTACTCTCAAAGAACTTAAGGAAAAAGAATTGCCGGAGTTGGACGACGACTTCGCCCAAGAAGTCAGCGAGTTTGAAACTTTAGCAGAACTGCGCGAATCGCTGGAAACTCGGTTTAAAGCAGACCAAGAAAACAAGACATCAGCTAATAAGGAAAAAGCTATATCAGAAGCCCTCGTGCAGCTAATAGAAGTGGAAATTCCCGAAACAATGCTCGATCGCGAAATCGATTATTTGTTGAATCAACAAGCCGTCCAATTGAAAAATTACGGCATAGATATCAACCAACTGTTTACCGAAGAAAATATGGGCCCGATGCGGGAACGCTCGCGCCCGGAAGCAATCGAGCGGCTCAAGCAGACTCTAGCTCTGGCAGAAGTAGCCAAGCTGGAATCCTTATCTGTTGAACCAGCAGAAGTAAAAGCAGAAGTAGCAAAAATCAGAAAGCAGTTTCCCAAAGGAGATTTTGACCCCCAAAGGTTGCAGGAATTTGTAGCAGAAGACTTGCTCAAACAAAAAACCCTGAAATGGTTGGAAGAAAAAGGAACAATCGAACTCGTACCTGAAGGCTCTCTGACTCCTGCCGCAGAATCGGAAGAATTAGAAGAATCAGACGCTGAAGTTTTGGATGTTTCAGCCACAAGTGTCGAAGTTGAAGTCGTAGGCGAAGAGTAGGGCCCAGAATGAAAGTAGTAGGGACACCGCACGCCAGCCCTTCTTTGTGTCAACAAACACGTTAAACCCGCAGTCCGGCAGGGGTTGAAACCCCTGCCTCAAAGCTAAAGTCCTCGCTATGAGGACTGAATAATTCATTAGTCCTCATAGCGAGGACTTTAGCTATTAGACAGGGAATTCATTCCCTGGCGGACTAGCGGGTCCACTGGTGGACTTGGCGGGCTGAAAGCTTAAGTGGACACTAATGGGGTCTTGGAGTGTCCCTACGGCGGGGATCGATCGGGGGTATGTGAAGTGCGATCGCATTTTACGTTAAATGTCGAGCTACTGTTGAATTTGGGTTAAATAGTCACAAGATTTTTGCTCGACTATACCCAATGCCCAATGCCCCATTCCTCATTCCCCATTCCCCATTCCCCCGATATCTGTTCAGAAGAGGCATAATAGTTAAAAGCTGGCGGCTTAATTTAAAGCTTTCATCAGCAGCAGCAAATTGTCTAGAATCCTTGACTGGTGTCTTATGGTTGTATCTCAATCTTCCAATTACCTAATTACAAGCTATAACGATTTTGATGTCAGTTCCAGCCCCAGCAATGTAGTGCCGATGGTGCTAGAACAGTCGGGGATGGGCGAGCGGGCCTTTGACATTTACTCGCGCTTGCTGCGGGAGCGAATTGTGTTTTTAGGAACTCCCGTAACCGACGAAGTTGCTGACTCAATAGTGGCTCAGCTATTGTATCTAGATGCCGAAGACCCAGAAAAAGATGTCCAAATGTACATTAATTCCCCCGGCGGCTCGGTGACGGCAGGCATGGCAATTTATGACACAATGCAGCAAATCCGCCCGGATGTGGTGACGATTTGTTACGGTTTGGCAGCGAGTATGGGCGCATTTCTACTGACAGCAGGAGCCCACGGTAAGCGGATGTCTCTTCCGAGTTCCCGGATTATGATTCACCAGCCGCTTGGAGGCGCTCAAGGTCAAGCAGTTGATATTGAGATTCAAGCCAAAGAAATCCTTTATCATAAACGTAAGCTGAATCAACTGCTAGCGCACCACACAGGTCAACCGATCGACAAATTAGAGGCGGATACAGAGCGCGACTTTTTTATGTCAGCCGAGGAAGCCAAAAATTACGGTTTGGTCGATCGAGTTATCGAAAAGGAAAACCTTCCGACGGCGGGAGAGAATGTCACTGCACTGAATTAAGAGGCTGTTATGTCTAAGTACGACTCCCATCTAAAATGTTCGTTTTGTGGCAAGTCTCAAGAGCAAGTACGCAAGTTGATCGCAGGCCCAGGGGTGTATATCTGCGACGAATGCGTTGACTTGTGCAATGAAATTTTAGATGAGGAGTTGTTTGACTCCAGTGCAGTGCCCGCAGCGGCGGTGGCCCCGAAGCAGGAAACGACGCAAAAGCGCCGCGCTACATCGGGCAAAAGTATGTCGCTGAGCCAAATTCCCAAGCCGAGGGAAATTAAAAATTATCTCGACGAAAATGCGATCGGGCAAGATGAGGCGAAAAAGGTGCTCTCGGTGGCAGTTTACAACCACTACAAGCGCCTGAGCTTTATCCATGCCAAAAATAGCGGCAAGCACCCGCCGGAAGAAGTAGAACTGCAAAAATCGAATATTTTGTTAATCGGGCCGACGGGCTGCGGGAAAACTCTGCTGGCTCAGACTTTGGCGGATATGCTGGATGTGCCGTTTGCGGTGGCTGACGCGACGACGCTGACGGAAGCGGGCTATGTCGGGGAAGATGTAGAAAATATTTTGCTGCGGCTGCTGCAAGTGGCAGATATGGACGTGGAAGAGGCGCAGCGCGGAATTATTTATATTGATGAAATTGACAAAATTGCCCGCAAGAGCGAAAATCCTTCGATTACGCGGGATGTGTCTGGGGAAGGCGTACAGCAGGCGCTGCTGAAAATGCTTGAGGGGACGATCGCCAATGTACCTCCCCAAGGTGGCCGTAAGCATCCCTACCAAGACTGCATCCAAATTGACACTAGCAATATCATGTTTATCTGCGGCGGTGCTTTTGTCGGTCTTGAGAAAGTGATAGAGCAGAGAACGGGTAAAAAGTCAATGGGTTTTATTCAGCCGGGAGAAGCTCAGCCGAAGGAAAAGCGGGCTGCTGATGTACTCAAGCAACTGGAACCGGATGATTTGGTGAAGTTTGGGATGATTCCTGAGTTTATTGGGCGGGTGCCGGTGGCGGCGGTGTTAGAGCCGCTGGATGAGGAAACGTTGATGGCGATTTTGACTGAGCCGCGCAATGCTTTGGTTAAGCAGTATCAAAAGCTGCTGAAGATGGATAATGTGCAGTTGGACTTTAAGCCAGAGGCGATTCGGGCGATCGCCCAGGAAGCATACCGCCGCAAAACTGGAGCACGGGCGCTGCGGGGAATTGTCGAAGAATTGATGTTGGATGTGATGTACGAGTTGCCGTCGCGCAAGGATGTTGCCCGGTGTACGATTACTAAGGAAATGGTTGAGAAGCGATCGACGGCTGAGTTATTGGTACTTCCGTCTTCGCTACCAAAACCGGAATCGGCTTAAAAGTTTTCACATTGTCAATAAGTCTTTTAGGGCGGGATCTCCTGCCCAACCCATACTCCCCACAAGAAAATTCACTCTTTGTGGAACAGGCATCTTGCCTGTTCTTGAGCATGGTACAACATATCATATCGTTTCCGGTTGCATCGAAATTATTAGTAGCCGAAATTAGGAGACGGCAGTGCCGTCTCCCTACCCAAAATAACATTGTAGGGAGATGGCACTGCCGTCTCCTCTATCATTTCCAAGAGTGCAACCGAAATTGATATCATATCAAGCCAATGCCCAATGCCCAATTCTCATTTACCAATCAATAAAATCATCCTCACCTAACTCAGAAGATAACTCGGAAAAATCCGGTTCAGATTCCAATCTAAAAGTTTCCGACTCCCAAATCTCCAAGTCATCCGACAAATCGACTACTTCCCCGTCAAACATATCAGCCAACTTCCTAGTCGAATTCGCGACATCTCGCGCGTCATCACGCACCGCTATAGCCTGAGCGTTAAAGTCATTTTGAGAGTCTGTAGAACCGTTTGTGGGCGATCGCGATTCGGAAATTGCCGGCACATTAACAGCGGTATTTTCAGTCGCTGGCGGGTGTTTTTGTTCTTCTCCACCATTCCCCAAAAAATCATCTGTAATCTCAGAAGCCGGCGAGTTCTGCACCTGTTGGCCCGCATCACTCACAGGATGAGAATTCCTGGGATTTTCGCCAACACGTCCGTTAGAAGTAGGCAAATCCTTGGCGCGGGAACTTTTAGTTTCAGCGGGATTTGTCAAGCCCACTTTTACTGTTACTCGACGGTTAAAAATTTGCAAAAAAGCTTCTTCAATATTAGCTACTTTGTCTTTAACCATATTGAGCAACGGCTGCGAACTAATCTTAACATAAGCAGTATCATTGCTAAAAATTACTAGCTGTCCATGTTGGCGAAGCAGCGATTGAGTGCCATGCGGCCGCACGCGGTCAAGTACCTGTTCCCACACTCGATTTAAATCGATTTCATCGGCCCAATTAGTCGGTGAATAATGTGTTTGATTCGTTTCAGCAGTTGGTACAGGTGCGGGAATTGCAGCCGGAGGTGTGCTTTCTATCCGATTAGCCACAGGCGGCGAAGTCGGTGGAGGATTTTGCGAATTGGGAACTGAAGATTGTTCAATATTAGATGTCTGGCTCCCCGCCGATTGTAGGGGCGGTGCCCCCGTGCCCGCCCTTGGTTGGGGGGGGTGATTTTGTGGTGGTTGAGCAACATTTTTCGCTGGTTCGCTTGTTGGTTGTAGCTGAGTTCTAATTGCTGAGGGCAACAATCCCAACAGCGTTACTTCCAGCCACAAACGCGGCTGAGTGGTGTTTTTAATTTGCACTTCGTGGGTTTGCAAATGTTTCTGACCGGCCAAAATCAACTCGGCATCCCAATTGCGGGCAAAAGTAGCCAGTTTTTCCCACGTTGCAGATGTTAAAGCTACTAAATCTGAGCGTTTCGGTGCAGCTTTAGCTATTAGCAAATCTCGGTAAAAGCTCGCGAGACTTTGCAGCACGATTAGCGGTTCCCGACCGCGATCCATGAGGTGGCGGGTCATGTCTATTAATGCTGTAGCGTTATCTGTATCAATAGCTTGCAGCAAATCCATTAAATCATTTTCAGGGACTGCGCCGACTAAATCCCAAACTTTTTCGACTGTTACTTGACCGGGAAATAAGCTCAGTTGGTCGAGCAAACTTTCGGCATCTCGCAGACCTCCTTGGGCGATTTGAGCAACCATTTGTACTGCATCGCTGGCAATATTGATGTTTTCTAATTGGGCAATTTTGTGCAAGTGAGCAATCATTGCTTCGAGGGGGATGCGGCGAAAATCAAATTTTTGGCAACGAGAAATAATAGTGGGTAATACTCTTTGTGGGTCGGTTGTTGCGAGGACGAATACAACGCGATCGGGCGGTTCTTCTAGGGTTTTGAGTAGAGAGTTGAATGCCTGGGTGCTTAGCATATGGCAATTATGAACCAGAAGACCGTTAGCGACAAAATTGTGGTTGTCTTCTACTTCAATATCATAAACTCTCTCGACCCCAGCGACTTTTACAGATTCGACTGTCTCCAAACTTGTAATCCATTGAAGGGATTGAATATTTTTTAAAGTCTGATACCCATTTTCTACTGGTTTCAGCACCCATGTGTATGTAGTCGTAGGTTTTACAGGTGTTAGACCTTGTGTAAAATTTAGTTGTTGTTGGGTATCCCAAACCTGTAAGCCAATTGGCAAGAAGTTGATTTTCTGCCCTAGAATATCCTTCTGTATGAATTTGGATGCTTGGACTTCCTTCTGGGGAAATGCTGAGCGAGCCATCATCCATGTACCACCAAGCAAGTCCTTCTGGAGTGACGCGATCGAGCCAATCCATTGTGACGTATTTTCCGTTTCCGTTGGGTTTAACAGCGTCAAAGACATCTCTAAGTTGGGGATGGCAGACGGTGTTGCAACAGACTGATATATTTCCGTATCCTCGGTTAGGTGTAACTCGTAACTTTGGTCGCAGTGTCGAAAGGCAAGAAGCTTTGTATTCCAACCATTCCCGCTGCTTTTCTCCGTGTGTCCAGCCCAATCTTGGAAATCGGCTATATTTATTTGGGTAGGTGATAAAACCGTCTCCAAGTAATGTTCCGTAGATGAGTCCGAGTGTTTCTGGTTGCAAAACTTCGGCATTTGCCAAGAACTTTTCCGTTCTTGCATCCCAAAGTCCATGTCCTTTTTTATACGGATGTCGCTGCCAATGAGACTGAATACTCTTAATCCCTTTGCCTTTTTTTTGTAAAAAGTCTGGTATTTCGAGTTGTTCTCCACAGCCACACGCACAGAGAGGTTGGATGGCTTGAGCCTGTTCGAGAATAGAGGCCAAGTCGTAGGATTTTTGTCCGTAGGTATTCCCGTAAAATTGATGTCCTCTGGCAAATCTCCGCAAGCGTCCATCTGTTCCAATTTTGTGAATGACGGTGCCGCACCCACATTCACAGGGGATAGTATCTTCACTCCTTCTTTTACGTCTTTTGCTCGTATCCATCCCTGTTCTGTCCTGATTGGATGATTGCCGGTACATCTGATTTCTCGGTTGGCGGTTTTAATCACCAGTGTTTGTTTTTCCCCTCGGTCTAACCACCTCAAAACTTTTTTAAATTCCCAAACTTCTGAAGTTTCGTTATAGCTGAGAACTTGTTTTCCTTTGATGTTGGGATTGTCGATCCGCATCAGACCTTCGCTAGTTTTTACCTGAGAATCACCGGTCAAACACTCGTCGATTACATATACTTTATAGCGGCACTGTACGGGGGAAAATTGAGCCCGTTCGATCAAATCCCGAATGTTATCTACTCCGGTGTTGCTGGCGGCGTCAATTTCGATGACATCTAGTGTCGAACCTCGGGCAATTTCTTGGCAAACGTTGCATTTGCCACAGGGTGTGGGGGTGGGGGCTACCGTAGAAATACAGTTGAGGGATTTGGCGAAAATTCGGGCACTGGAGGTTTTACCGGTGCCTCTGGGGCCGGTGAATAGATATGCTGGTGCTATGCGCTCTTGTAGGATGGCGCTGGTGAGGGTTTGGGCGATCGCCTCTTGACCGACTAATTCGGCAAATGTCTGAGGGCGATATTTGTGATGCAGGGGTTCGTAGGTCACGATCGAATATTGGTGGTATTGTAAATCTTCGTTGAGTTTATAAGCAATTATAAACAATAATGGTATCATATCGCTATGATTGTTGAACAAGAAATACGCACAGATCAAAGAACGGAAGTCTCAAATGCAGCTAACAGAGAGGCACATCATTAAATCGACGGAACACCGTTTCGCCCAAATTGACGAACTAGCTTTCAAGTCCAAAAACCTCTACAATGCCGCCAATTACGTCATTCGTCAGAGTTTTATTTATGGATGGGGTTATGTCAGTTATAACGAAATGAACCGATTGATGAAGTCTCATGAAGCATACAAGGCTTTGCCTGCTAAAGTAAGCCAGCAAATCTTGATAGTGTTAGACAAGAATTGGAAATCGTTTTTTGAAGCAGTTAAAGCTTACAAGGCTGATTATTCAAAATTCACTGGTCGCCCAAAGCTGCCAAAGTACAAAGATAAAGTCAAAGGGCGAAACCTTCTCGTTTACACGAGTCAAGCAATTAGTAGTAAACAGTTGAAGAAAGGAATCATTAAACTTTCCGGCACTGAACTTTCAATTAAAACCCAACTCAATCCCAACCAGATTTGTCAAGTGAGACTGGTTCCGAAATGTGATTCCTATGTAATTGAGGTGATTTATGATGAACCGGAGTCTACCCTTGGCAATGCCAACTCTGTAGCTAGTATTGATTTGGGACTGGATAATTTAGTGGCGTTAACTTCAAATCAGCCGGGATTTATCCCTTTGTTGATTAATGGACGCCCATTAAAATCGATTAACCAGTTCTACAACAAACGCAAATCTCGATTACAATCCCAATTGAAAGGGAATCGCAAAACTTCACCACGGATTCAGCGCTTAACTCGCTGTCGCAACCAGAAAGTTGATAACTATTTGCATCAGGCTAGTCGTGTGATTGTTGACCATTTGGTAGTGAACCAAATTGGAACGCTGGTAATCGGCAAAAATGCACAGTGGAAAACCGATATCAATCTAGGTAAACAAACCAACCCAAACTTTGTCAGTATTCCTCACTCTCGATTAATTGAGATATTAGAATACAAAGCTCGGCTGGTAGGAATCACAGTAATTGTACAGGAAGAATCCTACACATCCCGCTCCAGTTTTTTAGGTTTAGACCCAATTCCTGTTTATGGAAAAACAGAAAAAGAGCCTGTGTTCACTGGTAAACGGATCAAGCGAGGTTTGTACAAAACATCGACGGGTCAGTTAATTAATTCCGATGTGAATGCTTCGTACAACATTCTCAGAAAAGCAATCCCAAATGCGTTTAGCTTTCTTGATAGAGAGCTGCGTAGTTGGGCCAATGCGGGTTAATCCGCTCAAAGTAAAAGTGAAGGGGGAGGGACTTGAAGCCTCCCATGTCTATAAATGACTATACTTTTGCCAGCTATTAGCTGTAATCTTAGCTAAGGAGACGTTGTTCGATCGCAAAGAGAGCTCGACTCTCACAGCAAGCCGCCCGGTGGGCTTGCAAGGCGGGAGTGAGGGTACAGTAGGAATTATCACTCTCCCAACGTCCGCCCCTCGATCGTCCGGGCGATCGGCTGTTCTCCTGGATGTTTTCTGCTGCTGGCTCCCAGAGTTACTATTAATTTATGTGTATTTCTTTTTATTTTTCTAGAAACGGAGACCGCCGAACCAACATTTTTTTTAGCTGTATTGGTATAATATATTACAGACAATTCACCATTTCTATTGGCCAGTGCCAGCGCGCGATTTCCCCATATTTCGGAAACCGGCTTGCAGTTAAAGATAAAGTATTAATTAGAGGGTGCGTGTTCCAGTTGCAGAAATCCAGTTGTACCAAGATGATGGTGGAATGATGTCAATGTTGGTTGATCCAGTTGCACTACCAGCTCTACTCTGGAGTCCTGTATAAATATAGCGTCAAATTTTACCCTTTAAAAGCCCATGTCAACCCAAATAATCCTTGTAGAACCAAGGTTGGCAGTAGCCTCTCCCAAACCTAAACAGGCTAAACCCGGAGATCCGTCCTCAGACCAACTCTTCATGGGAGCCTCGGGATTACTGTTGTTATTGCTTATCGGTTTAGCTGTGTTTACCAAGCTAAAACTCGACGATTTGAGCAAAAAGCTCAAGTTTGAGGAGTTTAGAAATCGAGAACTCCAGAAAAAATACAAAATGGCTCTGGAAACCATGTCAAAGATGGAAAAGAATCCCGACCTTATCCACTCGCGAGACTTTAATTTAGACTACCTGAGAATGCGAATGGCGGAAGAAGTCTTTCACTTTGCCATTGTGAACCAGATCAAGGTAAAAGTTAAAGAAAAAATTAGTATTGCTCTGCGTCCGACTCAGGGGGCAGTGGGAGAAAAAAATGGGAATGCGGGCAGCGGCAGGCAAGTGGATTCGATGTTTGATATCGAATACGAAACTGGCGATCCGGCAGTAAAAATAGAAAAACGTGTGCTGTTTCGGATTCAAATTAAGCTGATGAAACTGCCGACTCAGGCAACATCGGCGACAATTAATCAAATTATTGACTGTTTGGAAACTTATCTGAGTCCTTCAGACGACCACGACAGTTGGCAGCCGACAATTCAAGGTCGCATCGTTCATATTGAGTGGGATCAAAAAGCCAAGCCGACGCCGATGTTGGTGCTGGAACAGTCGAATGAAGGGGTGAATGTTACCTTTAGAACTACGAGAACGCCTGCGGGCCGACCTGCAAATGACCTTGAGAGCCAGTTGACAGGAGCTAAAGGTCAAAAAAGTGGCAAAAGTAGTTCTAAAACTCCAGCCAAAGGTGCAACAAAAAGTCCTGCCAAGGTAGGAGGAAAGCGTCCCGGTTCTCGGAAATAAGTTGAGGTGGATTAATATTATTTTCCCGAAAGAACGCCTGTGGCAGCCGCTGTTGATGTATCTTGTGCGAGGTAGCCGTCTTCCATGTGAATAATGCGATCGGCTATATCTAAAATGCGGTTGTCGTGGGTGACAAGCAAAATAGTGCAGTGCTGTTCTTTTGCCAAACCTCGCATAATTTCTACCACATCTCGACCTGATTTACTGTCTAGGGCTGCTGTGGGTTCGTCTGCTAATACTAATTTCGGCTGGCTGACTAATGCGCGGGCGATCGCCACTCTTTGTTTTTGGCCGCCCGAAAGACTGCTGGGGTAATAATCTATTCTGTCTCCCAACCCCACAGCTTCCAGAATTCCTTCTATTTTATCATTAGTTTCTTTGTGAGAAAGATGGTTGTGCAGGTCGAGGGACATTTGCACATTTTGCCTAGCACTCAAGCATTTGAGCAAATTATGAGCTTGGAAAATATAGCCGATGTCGCGACGGACTTTAACTAACTTATTTTTCGCGGTTCCCCGCAATTCTTGGTCCAGAATTTTCAGACTACCTTCTTGGATAGATCGCAAAGCTCCAATCAAGGTTAACAATGTTGTTTTACCAGACCCCGAAGGCCCTGTCATCAGCACAATTTCGCCAGGATAAATTTCGAGGTTGATGTCAAATAATGTCTGTTTGCGAAGTTGACCTTCGCCGAAAGAATGGTTGAGATTTTTAATCGAGACAACGGGTAGAGTGTTCATAGTAATAGCTAGATTTAAAAAAAGCAACGACCCAGGTTCATATACGATCGGGATCGATTCCCTGCGATCGCAAATAAGCCGCCAATCGCTCTTTTTGTGCTCGTTCAGCGTCGGCCCGTTGGCGTTCAGCGTCGGCCCGTTGGCGTTCCTGTTCGGCCCGTTCTCGTTCCTGTTCGGCGTGCAGGCTTTCAAGCCTAGCTCGTTCGCTTCCTGTCAGCAATAAATTGCCTTGGTTATCCCACCAGCGCAACCACTGCTGCGTCTGATTTTGATAGCTACCCGACCATACACCCAACTCTACTCCCATCAGGTCGATCGGGTAATGTCCGCGATCGTTTGGTTCCAAGCGGCGATACCGAGTATTCACACAGTTGTAGACTTCTAATTCACTGGTTTGGATTTTATAGATAGCGTAGTAGGGAATCCTGATAATCCGCTCGTATACCCAAAATTTTCCTGGTTTCTGGTTTCCGCCAGAGGGTAAAGCAGATAAGGGAGTGCTGTCGAGTTCTTCAGAACCATCACCCGAAGCAAATTCGATCGCAATCAGCGGCACAATATACTCGCGCCACAGCACGTAGGAACGGCGGTATTGCCCGTCTAATCTCGGCGGAACGTTGGGGACGTAGAACCAGTCAGGGGCTTCTGCACCCTTTTCTGGAGGGTCAGTTTCGCGCCAGTAGATACCGCAATCTTGCCCGATCGCATATTGTCCGTCAGGATGAAGATTTTGCAGCGTAATTTCCAGGGAGTCTGTGAGCAGGATACTCTGGGGATGTTCTTGAAAGTTTTTCACAAACGTGCCGTCAGATTCTGGGAGTTGCGTGTGATCGGGAAAGGCGGGAGGCAACGCTGTGGGGTTGAGGTTTTGGGTCATAGCGTAGAACCGAGGGAGAGCGCGATCGAGACGGATGCTTTCTTACAGCATAGCGTTCGATCGGCACAGCTATCCAATTCCCGATCTGGCAAAAAATTAAGGGGATAGTAAACCCAGAGTTGGTATTACTTTATTTTTTCGAGGCAGAAACCTGGTTTTTTGTGAAAATATGAGATTCCGAGCCTTTAATGTCGATTAAAAACCCGGTTTTTTTTGTACGGCTGCGTCCAGGACTGTACTTATTCTTAGCATTCTTCAATGAGATAAACCTGTAAAATTCAAAATAATCACACCTAGGATGATGAAGGAAATGGCAGAAATTCTAAAAACCGTAATGGGATCTTTAAAAAAGAAAATGCCTCCAATAGTGACAAGAGCAATCCCCAACCCGGAGAAAATTGCATAAGCTACGCTCACATCTAACTTTTTAATAGCTAAATTTAAAAATATAAAACTAATTCCATAAAAAATTAGCATCAAAATCGAGGGAACGACTTTTGTGAAACCCTCTGATAATTTCATATAAATAGTGCCTGCGGCCTCTAAAACGACAGCAAGAAGTAGATAAATCCAGCTTACAGAATAGTGTGGCTTTGGTATTGACATTTTTGTTCCTCAATAATTTTGCGTGTTTTGCTCGTTTCCTGGATAATTTAAGGGTTTTAAATTTTCACTTCAGGATATAAGGCGTTTTGTTTTGCTCTGAGAATCTTCTGTTTGACTCGATCTCCCAAATTATCTATAAGTGAATACGCTGCATCAAATCCCAAAAATGCCATAAAATATAAATTAGCCTTATACCCAAAAATGCAAAATAATAAAACTGTTATTTTGGTAATAATCCGATTGTAAAAAATTACTTTTAATACCAAATGTAACGAATTTTTATGATTATCGCTAAAATCATTTAACCATTCATCTGCAAAAGATGAAAACGCTATGGCAAGAAATATCAACAACCCAGTAGATAGCGATGAGAAGTCGATTGCAACTGGAAAAATTAATAGTCTCCATACAGCAGAAATAAGGATCGATACTGTTAAAAGTCTAAAAATTAAGTTGTCTATTTTACCCGATCCCAATAATCCTACAGCTACACCTATGAAAATTATCCCAGAGATGTAGTCTATAAAAACTAAAGAAACAAGTAAAAACATGGAGATAGCAGCTAGGAATAGTGCAATTTTTTTATTAAAAATGGATTCGTCATAGGCTTCATCAATGTATTTAGTGGAACCTCCTAAAACCATATAACCACATAACCACATAAAATGTAAAAGTTTAGCGCTAGATTATCAGCATTTTTTATGATAAAAAAAACTTATATTAGTATAACTAATGACAGGATGACAGCAGGGGTGACGATTTTCATAGTAAAGATCAACCAAAGGAAACTTTGGGCGCAAAGGAAAGTTAGACTAAAACAAATCATAATACGCATGGGGGCGATAAACCCGGTTTCTCCGAATTTTGCATTGAGTAACGAGAAATCTACGAAGAAACTGGGTTTCTGAGACTTATCCCCTGAAAATCTATCCGTTAAATCAGTTACATCCCGTACATTGCTCGTTGCCGAACTTCTTGCGTTAAAAAATATCTGCCGGATCTGCCGCCTGCAACTTCCTAACTGCGATCGCCCCTGATACAGTACACATAATAACTGTCATTGTAAACACAGTTACAACTTTTCCCAAAGTCATGTACATCGGCAAACTCGTAGCAGTTCTCGCTAAATTGTACAGCACCATAGAAATCCCAAGCCCTGGCAAATAACCAAGGATTGCCAAAATTAAAGCCTCTTGAAAAACCACACTCAAAAAGTAACTGTCTTTATATCCCATCGCCTTCAAAGTAGCGTATTCTGGCAAATGGTCGGTAACATCAGTATAGAGAATTTGATAGACAATCACGATGCCGACAATAAACCCCATTGTCGCGCCGAGAGTGAAAATAAATCCGATCGCCGTGCTTTCCTCCCAATATTTTCTCTCAAAAGCTATAAACTCTTCTTTAGAAGCAATTGTCACGTCTTGCGGTAAAGTTGCCCTCATTTTTTCAATAACTGCCTTGACATCAGTTCCCGGCTGCAAGTGAACAATTCCGACATCAATTAAGCCTCTAGTTCTTCTACTGTGAAAAATCCGCAGAAAGTTCAAATCGCTGGTAATAATATTGCCATCAGCACCGAAAGATGCTCCTAAAGTAAATAACCCCTCTACAGTAACGCGGCGGTTATCTATTTCAGTTTCCACAGGCTTTCCCTGGTTGAAATATTCTGCTACTGGCCCAAACTCCGGGCGGGAAGCTCGATCGAATAAAACGACATCTGAAATTTGGATTTTGTCCAAATTATCCTTAACTTCCGGCAGATCAAAGATGGGACGAGCGGGGTCAAAACCGATTACCATCAGTTGGCGGGTATTGTTTTTGTCTGGGGCGGGATTTTTCCACAAACCAAAGCCTAGATATACCGGGCTGATTCCGGTAACGCCATTAAAACTCAAAGCTTGATACAAACGCCGTTGGGGAAAACTTTTCATGGCTATTAAAGCCGTAGATTGCGTGCTGGTGATAAAAATATCCCCTTTTAATTGCGAGTGAAAGCTGATGGAACTTTCAAACAGAGCATCTCTAAATCCAAACTGGATAAACATCAGCAAGTCGGCAAATCCAATGCCGGCTAGCGCGATTACTAAACGCATTTTTTCGCGGGTTAACTGTGCCCAAGCTAGCGGTATTTTTGCCATAAGAGTCAATCAATTTTAGATTTTAGATTTTAGATTTAGGATTTGGGATTTTGGATTGAATAATTTTAGGATTTAAGCACGGGTGTTGAGAAATCGGGTTTTTTACGCTTATATTTGATTCACACCCTTAATCTCGGTAAAAAACCCGGTTTCTTGAGTCCCCCTGCGTAAGTTTGGTCAAGGTAAAATTTAGATGTCTATTTTAACTTCAACCTGCAAGTTTGTTAGGGTTGCAACTTTCTTGCTCGATGCCGGATCGAGGCGAATTCTTACTTCGACAACTCTAGCATCGGTGTCGGCTGCGGGGTCTGTATTGAGGACATCTTTTTTACCGATTTGTTTGCCGATGCGATCGACTCTTCCTTCCAAAGCGCCTGCAAAAACCGGGCTGGTGACTGTTGCGCGCTGGCCGTTTCGCACTTTGGCGATGTCGGTTTCGTAAACTTCTGCTATGGCGTACATTTGGTCGGTGCGGCCTAGTTCTACGATGCCGTCTTGGGTGTTGACACGTTCTCCTTGTCGGCTGTGAACTTTGAGGATGTAGCCGGATACGGGTGCTTTGACGTAACTTAAGTTTAAGTCTACTTGAGCTTTTTGTTTGGTGGCGATCGCACTTTCGACGGCTGCTTGGGCCGCTTGCACGTCTTCGGGGCGTACTTCGGCAATTTGGTCGAGATTTGCTTTGGCTTGATTGATTTGTTCTTCGCCGGTTTCGGCTTTTTGTTTGAGTATTGCTTCGGCTTGATTGATTTGTTCTCGTCCTGTTTCTATCTTTTGATTTAAGGTGGCTCTAGCTTGGTTAATTTCCTGCCTACCTGTTTCTAACTTGCGTTTGAGATTGGCTCGCGATTGATTGATTTCCTGCTGGCCTGTTTCTAATTTTTGTTTGATTGTTGCTTTAGTTTCGACTATTTCCTCACGCAAAGTTTGCACGGTTTTTTCTAATATAGCTTGCGCTTCTTTGACTCTCTGGCGAGCTGTCTCTGCTGCTAAACGTTTGGTGTCGTAGGCGGAAGCAGAAATTGCGCCTGTTTCTGAGAGTTCTTTATTGCGTTGTTCCTCGGCTTCGGCGTTGGTTAATTCGGCTTTTAGCCGATCGACTGTAGCGTTTTGAGAGGCAATTTCGCCGCGCAATTGAGCTTCTAACCTAGCCAATTTGGATTGCTGCACCTCTGTTTCTCTGTCTAGTTGTGCCTCAAATTTAGCAAGATTAGCTTGTTCGGCTTCGGTTTCTCTTTGCAGTTGTGCCTCAAATTTGGCGACGTTAGCTTGTTCGGCTTCGGTTTCTCTTCGCAGTTGAGCTTCTAAGCGGGCGACATTGGCTGCTTCGCCTTCGGTTTCTCTTTGCACTTGTGCTTCAAACTTGGCAACTTCTGCTTGTTGAGCGCCGACAACGCCTGTTTTTGCGCCTGCTTGAATTTTCGCTAATTCTGCTTGTTTGACTTTGACTTCTTTGTCGGCTTGTTGGAGGATTGCTTGGAGCCGATCGCGCGTATCGAGAACTGCTATGATTTGTCCTTGACTGACTCGATCGCCCTCTTCCACCTGCAACAGTTCAATTCTTGCTCCCTCCGACGCCGAAGGGGCCGACAATTTGATAACTTCCCCCTGCGGAGTCAACCTACCCAAAGCGGTAACGCTGTTGCGGGTGGAGGCGGAAGTTGCAGCAGCCGTTGCAGCCTCCGCCTTTAACTCTTCGGCTTTTCTCAGTTGAGATACTTGCCAAAAACCAACTCCTGTGGTAATGACAGTGGCGGCGATCGCTAAACCGATGATTCCTCGCCCTGGGGGTTTTAAAAATGATTTATCCTTGAGCCGTGATTCCTTTACCATTACTTATAAAGTAGGTGATTTCCTGATTAAGTTTTTTCCCCCTACTGTAAAGTATTGTAAACAATTTTCAGCTATTTAGGGATATCAAAAAGCACCTCGGTCATGTAATGTTCTGCCCAATCTTGACCGAAAGCTTTTTCTAGTACGCGGCGGGTTTTGTCGTTTTGCTGCTGCTGGGTGCAGTAGTAAATTTGAGCGTCTAGAATTTCCGAGGCTTCGGCGGCAGAGACTGGTTCGGAAGCGACTGCGTGTTTGCAGTGAATTTCAACGTAGGATTCAACAATATCCAAAAACCGACTGTTTTCTTCGATCGACTCTGGCCGCACAAACAGACAAAATTCTGAGAAAATATCCCCCCATTCGGGAATTGGGCGGGGACAAGAAAATTGCTTGATTGGCAAAATTTCCAGTTGGGTTCGGTAGGTTTCCGACAAAGTTCGATCTCGATTGAGGGGAGAAAGGTCTGCGATCGCGGCGCTAACTTGGCCTTTGCCTGCTACGATATCCGTACCGAACATCGGCAAAGCATAATTCGGTCTGGGAAACATCACGCAGTGCAGAATGTCAAGTACCGGCCCGACTTTAGCGAGTTCGAGGTGGATTTTGCGGAACTGAGGCGTTTGATAGCAGCGGTTTTCCACGATCAGTTTTTCTCCTTCCAAGCGCCCTTCTATATATCCCAACTCAGCGGGCAGGTGGTAGGGTTCGAGGTCGAGATAGCGGTGCCAGACTGCTTCCATTCGGTCTGCTAAATCGCGGATGAGATGGTGCTGTTGTTCGCGCAGAGAAGGCTGGGATGTTTCTAACATTCTTATTTATCGGGGGATAGCTTAATAAAACTTGATTCTACTGTTGCAGGATGCAGGAAAAAAGGTAGATACTTTAACAATATCAGTAGATTGACTTAAGATTGACTTACGATCGAGCAAGTTTTACAGGAGATTTTGTATGTTTGGTCTGGGATTGCCCGAAATGGGCATTATTGCGGTGGTTGCCATACTAATTTTCGGCCCCAAGAAGATTCCTGAGTTGGGAAATGCTTTGGGGAAAACGCTGCGGAGTTTTAAGGATGGCATCGGTCAATCTGAGGATGAAGCTGTTGAGAAGGATAAAGAGGAAGAGGGCCAGCCGAAAGTTTAAATTAGGTTTGTAGTGAGGATTTTATAGCAATCCTAAATGAGTAGTCGTAAATTTTTTACCCCACCCCAACCCTCCCCGATGCCTTGGGGAGGGAGTAAGAAATTCACAAATGATTGAGGATTGCTATAGTCCTCATTGTTCAGGACTGAAGCCATCACTACGAACCTATTCGGGAAATTTGCCTTCTCTAACTTCAAGGGAATAATCTTTCACAGCTTGGGTAATTGTTTCTCGCAAATTGGCGTAAGCTTTGGCAAAAGGCGGCTGTTTTTCGGAAAGTCCCAACAAATCAGAAGTAACTAAAACTTGACCGTCGCAGTGCGGCCCGGCGCCGATACCGATGGTGGGAATAGTTAATTTTTGGGTAATTTGAGCGGCTAAGTCTGCGGGAATGTGTTCTAGCACGATCGCAAAGGCACCGGCTTCTTGAAGGGCGATCGACTCTGCTAGGATGCGATCGGCTGCTTCGGCCGTTTTTCCTTGTTTTTTGTAGCCGAGTTGGTGTACCGACTGCGGAGTTAAACCGACGTGTCCCATCACCGGAATTCCGGCGGATGTTAGCTGGGAAACTGTGGCGGCCATTGCTGGATATCCACCTTCCAATTTTACAGCTTGAGCGCCGGTTTCTTTCAAAGCTCTCCCTGCCGAGTGCATGGCTTGCTGGGGACTTTCTTGGTAAGTCAAAAACGGCAAATCGACCACAATTAATGCTTGTTTAACTCCACGACGCACTGCTTTAGCGTGGTGCAGCATTTCATCGAGGGTTATGGGTAGGGTTGTGTCGTAGCCTAAGACTGTCATGGCGAGGGAATCGCCGACTAGGATGATATCTACGCCTGCTCGATCGATGAGTTGGGCGATCGCATAATCATAAGCTGTCAGGGCAACAATTGACCGCCCTTGTTGTTTCCACTGAATTAATTGATGAGTAGTGACTGACATTTTAGTGCAAAAATATAATATTATCTGTCTTCTACAAAAACATCCTCAAAGTCTCTATAACCACTCAACACCCTTTCAATTTGGATACCATTTTTAATAACGCGGTAAAAAATTACATATTTATCTACAGGTAAACTGCGTAGAGACGGTGCTAATTCCTCACGACTGCGCCCCATTTCTGGAAAATCTGCTAATAAACGAAATTTTTCCTGAAAAACATTAAGGAAATGGTTGGCTGCATTGGCGCTAAACTGCAACAGATAGTTCGTGAGTTCCCTTAAATCTTGCTTGGCGGGGGCACTCAAAATGTATCGACTCATTTTTCACCCTCATCGGCTTGCTGAATCTCCTCACGCAGTTCTCTTAAAACTTCTTCACCATCAAAAACCTCTCCGCGATCGGAAGCTTCAATTCCAATCATTATTTCCTTGCGGAGTTCCTCTAAACGCACCAAGCGTTCCATTTCTCGTTGTTCTAGCAATCGTAACGCAGCCCATACCACTTCAGAAGCTGATGAGTATCTACCGTTGTTGACTGTTGACTGAACAAACTGCTCTAGTTCGGGAGTTAAGGATATGTTCATTACGTTGAGTCACCTATTTGAGTCAACTACTATTTCCCATAATAACAAAAAACTATCAAATTTTGCGATCGGGATTTTAAACAATGAATCAGAGACAAGTAAGCTCTAATGTAGGTATAGCCAGCATTTCACGTTAATAATTTAGATTTTACACGCGAATATAGCTTTGCATTCCCTCTGCTGGCAAAACAATCAACCGCTGATTTTTCAAGTCCGGTTCTAAACCCAAATCTTCGAGGGGAATTAAGCCCAGTAAAGGTTCTTCTCCTGCGGGAATTTCTACACAATCATACCTGCCTTCTCGTCCAGCTACGGCCAGACCAACATTTTTGAACAGACGAAATTGTCTAGATCCTATTGCTGTCTTTCCTTGGATTTCCCCAACTAGAGTTAAACCTAACTGAGCGATAATATCTGCTGGTAAGCAGAGTCGTGTGGCGCCTGTATCGACTAAGACGTTATCGATGGTGATACAGCGTATTTGCTCTGCGGGGATGAACCCTCTTTCTGCTAGCATCTTGTCTACTTCGTTGGTGACGGTTATTGTGGCGGTGACTCGGCCCATTTTTTTATCCTTTTGTTTGGCTAGAGAATGTTTTCGTTGCTTTTTGACTAAATTATCTACAATCTAGGCGGCCTATTTTACATTTTAACAATATTTGTAACTAAAAGCGCTGTTGTTCTTTATTGTTGAAATTGGGTTGACAAATATGGCAACTTAATAGCAAAAATGCTCTCTAATTATTGAATTACGAAGCTTCTGCCATTCTTGTTTAGAAACATCTGCACGAGTTTTGTCACCCGATGGATCGCGGATATCCCAAATTGTATCTGCAATCCGATCTAGCGATCGCCCATGATAACGATAATCGAAGTCCCAGAAAGCATCACCGACGCAATCTCCTTGTGTAGTAATCATTTCTCGATCGACTGTATTACGAATAGCATTCCATTCGCGGATGTAGGCAGAAGAATCGTCAGATCGCAATTTTCGACCTCCCAATTGAGGATTCACTCTATAAAAAAACCAATCCGTCAGCCTATCCACAGCTTGAGTTCGTGATTCATAATCGCTGACTCCCGCACGGGCTAGATTAGTGCCGACAATAGCGATAGCCAAACCCATAACACACACCGCTGAGAACTTCGAGGCTGAGTTAATTGACAGTGATTTAATTAGCATAGCGAGCTATAAAGTAAATGAATTTCAAGTTTAATTTAAATTAAATTTATAGCCTTTCTCAGTAACATGAGGTACTCTCGCGGGCATAGGGCATAGGGCTCCGTGGGCATAGGGCTCCGTGGGCATCGGGCATCGGCATAGGACTCGCCCCCATACCTCACTTTCTTGAGAACCGCTATAACTTTTATATCCCACAATTGGAAATATACATTTCGCGTCGAATTGCTAACCATTCATTGCTGTGGGCTTTATCACCTCTACTAATTTGCTGCCCTGTCGTTTGAGGATGACGGCTATAAAAAATTATATCTGCGAGGCGATCGTAGGTTTGCTCGTATGTCTCGCCGTTAATTACTGTGAATTCCCATCCTATATCTCTTGGGCCGGGACTATTGCAAACTTCTTGTGCGGGCTTAACTCGTGGATCTATTGCTGTGCGTAATCTCTGTCATTCATTTATATAGTTGCGATCGCCCGCTTGCAGTTTGCGATTGTTGAGTTCAGGATTAACCTTGTAGAACAAGAAAGGGAGCATCTCAGTTATGCAATAAGTAGAAATACTCAGAGAAAAAGTATGAGAGAATAGGACAAAAGATAAAAGGAA
>NZ_JAUBTI010000021.1:0-2932 GCF_036702415.1 Microcoleus sp. D3_18a_C4
GCTGTAAAATTCAGTGCGGTAATTGGTTGAATTTGACTGCCTGTAGCCAAGTTAATCGTAACAGGTGCGATCGGTTGGGTATTTAATTTAACCGTATAACTTCCAGTTGCACCCCCTTCCGTCGCAGTCGTGTTAGCAGGAGTAATGCTAACGCCTGCGGTGTCGTTATCGGTAATATTAGCCTTGACGGTATTGCCAGCAGTGCCATTGACGATAAAACTTGCAGTCGCCCCGTTATAATTAGCATCGGTACTGATAGCAGTGTGAGTAATCGGGCCACTGTGGGGCGAAGTTTCTGTTACTGCATCATCAACTGCACTTACTGTCACTGTTTGCGGTACAAACCAGTTAGCTGGAGTGAAAGTAATGCCAGCAATCGGTTGAATTTGACTGTCAGTATTGAGTGCGATCGCCACATTTGCAGTAGGCTGATTAGTGAGCACAACTGTATAAGTATCCGTCGTCCCGCTTTCAGCTACATTAGTGCTGCCGCCAGACTCCACAATCTTGACCTGCGGCCCGCCAGCAATTATTTTAGTTATAAAAGCATCAGAAATACCACCCCCATTCGTCGCTTGCAAAGGATTCGCAGTAGGCAAATTAGTAGACGTAGTAGAGCCCGCCACATAAACTCCACCAGAAGCATCCACCGCAATACCACTACCGTTGTCGTCCCCGCTGCCGCCAAGATAAGTAGAATCAACTAAGGCAGAACCAGATGAATTGATACTTGTGACAAAAGCATCTTTCCCGCCGCCACTGACACTTTGAATAGCCTTCTTAGTCGGGAAATTAGTAGAAGTAGTGTTTCCCGTTACATAAGCATTACCAGCACTGTCTGCTGTAATGCGAACGGCACTGTCATCTCCGCTGCCGCCCAAATAAGTTGAATAATCGTCCAAATAACTGGGATACTCAAGACCGTTGTTGTCAATGAAATAATCTTTGCTAATCTTGGTAATGAAAGCATCTTTGCCACCTGCATTAGCCGCTTGAATTGGCGTTAATGTATTAAAATCAGTTGAACTGGTAGTTCCGGCAACATAGACGTTTCCAGAACCGTCTACAGCGATATCGACACCTTCGTCATCGCCGTTACCGCCTAAGTAGGTAGAACTGTCAACCTGTCCTCCCTTGTTCAGTCTAGTCACAAAAGCTTCTTGACTGCTAATATTGGAATCGAACTTGCTGCTATTGAACTCCTGCAAAATCTTGTAATGATAACCAGTTGGGGTAATAGCATCCAAAGCGCCACGAGTGGGGAAGTTAGTAGAATAAGTAACTCCGGTAATGTAGGTATTTCCTTCACTGTCTACTGCAATAGCTTTAGCATCTTCTCTTGCACTCCCACCTACATAAGTAGAGTAAACTAAACCACTGCCAGTGGGATTAACTTTAGCAACAAAGGCATCAATTCCGCCTCCGTAAGGTTGAGAGGCATTTCCGACGATGGGGAAACCATCACCTGTGGGCCCGGTAACATAAGCATTACCGCTACTGTCTACCGCAATGCCGTTGCCTAGGGCGCCGCTGGTGCTCGTGCCTAAAAAGGTAGAATAAACTAATGCATTGCCGGCTGCATTGAGTTTTGTTACCCCAGCAGTGTAATTAGGTGCTGTCGGTTGAAAAGCACCCGGTGTAATTGGATAACCCGGATCGACTTGTCCGGTTAAATAAGCATTATTTTGACTGTCTACCGCAATCCCAAAACCATATTCATTGCCAGTACCGCCGATATAAGTAGAGTAAACTAACGCAGTTCCTTCGGGGTTAATTTTGGTAACTAAGAAATCAGCGTTACCTGCTGGCGTAGTTTGGTATGCACCAGGAGTAGTCGTAAAATTGTTAAAAGTAGTCCCAATAATGTAAGCCGCACCTGTGCTATCTACAGTCATGCGGTTGGCGTAGTCATTGCCGTTGCCGCTTATGCCATCGCCGCTGCCGCCTAAGTAAGTCGAGTAAGCTAAAACCGGGTCAATAACTAGGGGTTGAGAGGGGTCAAAATATCCCAAACTAAAATTAACTTGACCGTTTCCTAATAAATTGTAAGCGGCGGGAACATTCACCCGCTGTCCGTTGATATCTTGATAAACTATAGGTGCGTTATCAATTAATTCGCCTAGCGGTGTCTCTAATATCAGTGCTCCATCGTCACGCAAGCGGATGTCGTTAACACCGCTATAGTTCATCTTAATTTGACTCGGATCGGCAAAAGGTGCAACCAAAAACTCGCTCTTAAGTTGTCCTTCTGTGCCTTTAAAAACGCGGTCAATTCCTTGATAGACGTTTTGATAAACAACGCCGTTAAAAGTAGGCACATTAGTCTGCCATTGACTAGAATCTTCGCCTAAAATAAAGTTAGCAACTCCCGGCAATTTTTCCAGCCCGGAAATTGTGGGATTCGGGTTGCTGTTGGCTAAGCTGCTGCGGACAATTGAAGAATTTGTGGCTTGATTTCCCGGTTCATTAGGTGGCTGGAAAGCGACGAAGGCGATTTCGTTTGGAGTAAAATAGATACTGTGACCGGCACCTTTTACCTGGAATTTCACATGAGGGTCAGTTTGTCCAGCATTTGCAATAAAACTTAAGGGCATTTGACCGTAAGATGCCTGTTGATTTTGAGAGCTCATAGCTGGTACCCCTGGTTCATATTATGCGAGTAAGTATATACAAGTACCAGCTCTGCTGTATAGTACATTCTTGCGAAAAATTTACGAAAAATACAATTTTCTTGCGAAATTTCTCGGATTGTCGATTAAAAATTGTTACAGGGGCTACGGACTCGGTTTTTGTAGCGGGTTTTCTGCATTTCCAACCAGATTCTGATCGTGTCGGGTCGATCGACCGCGATTAAAGGCCGGGGCGGGTTTATAGGCTTTCTCGTTTCTATTAGAGATATTGGTGAACCCGCCCCTACAGGATTAATATAGAT